>NZ_JBXFWM010000032.1:0-44111 GCF_056856655.1 Stenotrophomonas sp. STEN033 | reverse complement strand
CCGGGGCGGGCCTCCGTCTTCCTTTCTTCGCGCTAGCTGCGCCCCCCCGCTGTCCGGCCGCCCCCGCCACTACGGAGCTCTCCCCCACCGACAGGCTTGCATGCATCAGTCGATATCGACCAGTTCCCTGGCCACGTCGCGCAAACTGAACTTCTGCACCTTGCCGGTAGCCGTGCGCGGCAGCGGACCAAAAACAAAACGCCGCGGCAGCTTGAAGCTGGCCAGGTGCTGGCGGCAATGCGCCAATGCCTCGGCCGCCTCCAGGCTCGACGTTTCCTTCAGCTCGACGAAGGCACAGGGCGTTTCGCCCCACTTCGGATCCGGCCGTGCGACCACCGCCGCTGCCAACACTGCGGGATGCCTGCACAGCACATCTTCCACTTCAAGCGAGGAGATGTTCTCGCCGCCGGAAATAATCACATCCTTGGACCGATCACGGATCTTCACCGCGCCATTCGGATAGACCACGGCAAGATCACCGGTATGGAACCAGCCGCCGGCAAAGGCTTCGCTGGTTGCGCGCGGGTTCTTCAGATAGCCCTGCATGGTGATGTTGCCGCGGAACATGATTTCGCCAACGCTGACGCCATCCCACGGCACGGGCTGCAGGGTTTCCGGATCCAGCACCTGCATGTCTTCCTGCAGCAAACAGGCCACACCCTGGCGGCTGTTGAGCTCGGCCCGTTCGGCAATGGGGAGTTGCGTCCACTCGGCCTGCGGCTGGCAGATGGATGCCGGGCCATAGACCTCGGTCAGACCATAGACATGGGTAATCTCGACCCCCATGCGCTCCATCGCTTCCAGCACGGCGGCCGGTGGCGCCGCACCGGCGACCTGGCCCTTGATCCCAGCCAGGCCCTGCTTGCTCTCTTCGGGCGCAGCTGCCAGCGCGGCATGGATTACCGGGGCGCCGCAATAGTGACTGACAGCGTGTTCGCGCATCAGCTCCAGCACGCGCTTGCGATCAAACCGTCGCAGGCAGACCTGGGTGCCGGCCACCGCCGCCATGGTCCACGGGAAACACCAGCCGTTGCAGTGGAACATCGGCAGCGTCCACAGGTACACCGGGTGTTGCGGCATGCCCCAGTCGATGATGTTCGCCACCGCATTCAAGTAGGCACCGCGATGGTGGTAGACCACACCCTTGGGATCACCGGTGGTGCCGGAGGTGTAGTTGAGGGTGATGGCATCCCACTCATCGGCTGGCAACTCGAACTCAAAGTCCGGATCGCCGGTGGCCAAAAGCGCCTCGTACTCGATCTCGCCGAGGAAGTCGCCGCTTTCGATCTCTGCATCGTCGACATCGATGACCTGCGGCGGTTGCTTGCAAAGTGCCAAGGCCCTTTCCATCAGCGGTGCGAACTCGCGATCACTGAATACGATTTTGGCCTCGCCATGGTCCAGCATGAAAGCCAGGGTCTGCGCATCCAACCGGGTATTGAGGGTATTCAGCACCGCACCCAGCATCGCCGGCCCGTAGTGCAGTTCGATCATTGCCGGAGTATTGGGTAGCAACGCCGCAACGGTATCGCCTTTGCCAATGCCCTGGCGCTGCAGGGCCGAAGCCAGCCGACGGCAGCGCTGGTAGACCTGTGCCCAATCCAGACGACGTTCGCCGTGGATCACCGCCAGACGCTGCGGATGCACGGTCGCGGCCTTGCGCAGGAAGCTCAGCGGCGTCAGCGCGGTGTAGTTGGCCTGGTTACGGCCAAGATCCTGGTACATCTGGAGCCTCTCCCTCTGCATGGATTTTGCGGGTAGAGAGTCGGCCAGCCGGGTGGTGTTTGTCGCTGCGACATTAGTCGCAGGGATTTGGCTTGGGATTTGAGGCTGCTGGCCAGAAGCTTGCCCTCACCCCAACCCCTCTCCCGTAAACGGGAGAGGGGCTCAGTGCACCACGAGCGCGAGCATTGCTAGCCCCTCTCCCGCCCGCGGGAGAGGGGTTGGGGTGAGGGCAAGCTTTGAGCCGATAGAGCCAGACAAAAAGCACCACAAAAAAAGCGCCGGCATGCCGGCGCTTTCTCCGAACCCAAAGCCTGCAGAATCAGGCCTCCGGCGGTGTTGGTGCCATGGCTTCCCCAGCCTCGACTGCGTCGTCCTCCAGCACCTCCTCTTCGGCCTCAAGCGATGCATCCAGGCGTTCGACGGCCTGCAGCTTCTCGCCCTTGGACAGACGGATCAGGGTCACACCCTGGGTATTGCGGCCGACGCGCGAGATCTCCGAGCCACGGGTACGCACCAGGGTGCCACCGTCGGAAATCAACAACACTTCGTCGCCCGTGCCCAGCAGCACCGCGCTGACCAGCTTGCCATTGCGCTCACTGGTCTGGATGCCGATCACACCCTGGGTGCCACGCCCCTTGCGCGGGTAATCGGCCAACGGCGTGCGCTTGCCGTAGCCATTCTCGGTCGCCGTCAGGATGTACTGCACGCCTGCGTCGTCGGCAGCGTCGACGATCTCGCCACCGTCCACTGCCACTTCCTCGACACCGTTGTCGTCTTCGTTCTCATCCTCAACGCCGCCAGCACTTTCGGCGACGATCAGGCTGACCACTTCCTCACCCTTGGGCATCTTGATGCCACGCACGCCAGTAGCGGTACGGCCCATCGAACGGACCTTGTCCTCGCCGAAGCGAACCGTCTTGCCATTGGAGGCAAACAACAGGACGTCGCGCTCGCCGTCGGTCAGGCCTACACCGACCAGGGCATCACCTTCGTCGAGGTTGATGGCGATCTTGCCGCGCGCCAGACGGAATGCGAACTCGCTAAGCGGGGTCTTCTTGACCGTACCGTTGCGGGTTGCAAAGAACACGAAGTGGTTTTCATCGTACTCACGCACCGGCAGCACGGCCTGCACGCGTTCACCGTTCTCCAGCGCGATCCAGTTGATGATCGGGCGGCCACGGGCGTTGGAACCGGCTTCCGGCAACTGGTGTACCGGCAGCCAGAACACCTTGCCCGAGCTGGTGAAGGTCAACAGTGTGTCGTGCGTGTTGACCAGCCACAGCTGCTCGATCGAATCCTCGTCCTTGGTCGCGGCGGCACTGCGGCCGCGGCCACCACGACGCTGCGCGCGGTAGGCACTGACCGGCTGGCGCTTGACGTAACCGGCACGCGACAGGGTCACGACCACGTCTTCCGGCGCGATCAGATCCAGGATATCCAGATCTTCTTCGCTGTGGCGGATCTCGGTGCGACGGTCGTCGCCAAACTCGGCACGGATGCTTTCCAGCTCCTCGCGGATCACCTGCAACAGCACATCCGGGTTCTCCAGGATGCGGATCAGGCCGGCGATCACTTCCAGCAGCTGCTTGTACTCTTCCGTCAGCCTGTCCTGCTCCAGCCCGGTCAGGCGGTGCAGGCGCATTTCCAGGATCTGCGTGGCCTGGACGTCGCTGAGCTGGTAGTTGCCGTTGACCAGACCAATGCCCTTGGGCAGGTCTTCCGGGCGCGATGCCTCCGCGCCGGCGGCGCCCAGCAATGCACCCACCAGGCCCGGCTGCCACACCTTGGAGAGCATGCGCTCCTTGGCTTCAGCCGGGTTGGCCGAGGTCTTGATCAACTCGATCATTTCATCGATGTTGGCCAATGCAACGGTCAGGCCTTCCAGCACGTGCGCACGTGCGCGCGCCTTGCGCAGCTCGAAGATGGTGCGGCGGGTGACAACCTCGCGGCGATGGCGGATGAACGCCTCCAGCATCTCCTTGAGGTTCATCAACTTCGGGCGGCCGTCGACCAGCGCCACCATGTTGATGCCGAACACCGACTCCATCTGGGTCTGCTGGTACAGGTTGTTGAGCACAACCTCGGCAGACTCGCCACGCTTGATTTCGATGTAGATGCGCATGCCGTCCTTGTCGGACTCATCGCGCAGCTCGCTGATGCCTTCGAGCTTCTTTTCCTTGACCAGCTCGGCGATCTTCTCGATCAGCCGTGCCTTGTTCACCTGGTACGGAATCTCGGTGACGATGATCGACTCGCGACCATTGTCGGCCACTTCGATATCGGCCTTGGCACGGATGCGCACGCGGCCACGGCCGGTGCGGTAACCGGCGATGATGCCGGCGGTGCCATTGATGATACCGGCGGTCGGGAAATCCGGGCCCGGGATGTATTCCATCAGCCCATCCACGTCGATCGACGGCTCGTCGATCAGCGCGATGCAGGCATTGATGCACTCGGTGAGGTTGTGCGGCGGGATATTGGTCGCCATGCCCACCGCGATCCCGGCCGAACCGTTGACCAGCAGGTTCGGGAACCGGGTCGGCATGACCGTCGGTTCCAGCTCCTTTTCATCGTAGTTGGGCTGGAAATCGACGGTTTCCTTGTCGATATCGGCCATCAGCTCATGCGTCAGGCGCGACATGCGCGCCTCGGTGTAACGCATTGCTGCAGCAGAGTCACCGTCGACCGAACCGAAGTTACCCTGGCCGTCCACCATCATGTAACGCAGCGAGAACGGCTGCGCCATGCGCACCAGCGTGTCGTAGACCGACGCGTCGCCATGCGGGTGGTACTTACCGATGACGTCACCGACGATACGCGCCGACTTGTAGTACGGCTTGTTGCTGTGCGCGCCCAGTTCATTCATCGCGAACAGGACGCGGCGATGAACCGGCTTGAGGCCATCGCGGGCATCGGGAAGTGCGCGGCCGACGATCACGCTCATCGCGTAATCGAGGTAGCTCTTGCGCATCTCGTCTTCCAGGTTGACCTGGATGATTTCCTTGGCGTTTTCTGCCATTCGGGTTCCGTTGTCAGGTAGCGATCCTGTCCGGTGACGACTCCTTGACGGGCCGCCCTGCCGGGATCTGGGATCAACCTGCGGAGTTTATCACAAAGGGCGGTTTTTCGGCGCTGGTTCAGGTCCTTTTACCGGAAGAAATCAGGAACTTAGGGGCGCCTTGCCGGGTGAGGTGAGCCATGTCCTGCTGGGCCCTTGTCGAGGAACCGGGCAGGAGCTGTACAAGCTGCGAAGCCAAAGACTCCGCAGATCGCAACATCGCCGGCGATTCAGGCATTGCCAGCTTTGCGGCTGACGCCGCTCCCACAAGCATGAAAGCCTCATGTAGAGCCGAGCCATGCTCGGCTGAGGACTTACCGGGCAAGCCCCTGCCGAGCATGGCTCGGCACTACCGGCTGGTTTGTGCCCGTGAGCACTGTCGGAAGGATTCACTGTAGGGCCGAACCAAGCTCGGCTGAGGCCGTACCGGGCGAGCCCCTGCCGAGCATGGCTCGGCACTACCCGCTGGTTTGTGCCAGTGGACACTGTCGGAAGGGTTCACTGTAGAGCCGAGCCATGCTCAGCTGCGGCCGTACCGGGCAAGCCCCTGCCGAGCATGGCTCGGCACTACCGGCTAGGTTGTGCCCGTGAGCACTGTCGGAAGGATTCACTGTAGAGCCGAGCCATGCTCGGCTGAGGATCTACCGGGCAAGCCCCTGCCGAGCATGGCTCGGCACTACCGGTCAGTCGGGGAACGCGGCGGCCATCGTCGCCAGGTCCGGCTTCAGGATTACGCCGCGCTCGGTGACGATGGCGTCGATCAACTCGCCCGGAGTCACGTCGAACACAGGATTCCAGGCGGCAATGCCCTCGGCCACGGTGCGCACACCGCCGACGCCAAACAGTTCGCCCGGGTCACGCTGTTCGATCTCGATCTCGTCGCCATGGGCAGTACCCATGTCCACGGTCGAAGACGGGGCAACCACCATGAATTTCACGCCGTGATGGCGCGCGGCAATGGCCAGTTGGTAGGTGCCGATCTTGTTGGCGGTGTCGCCGTTGGCACAAATACGGTCAGCGCCGACGATCACCCATTGCACCGCACCGGTCTTCATCAGGTGCGAGGCAGCCGAGTCGGCAATCAAGGTTGCATCGATTCCGTCCTGCTGCAGCTCCCAAACGGTCAGGCGTGCACCCTGCAACCACGGCCGGGTCTCACCGGCAAACACCTTCCCAATGCGCTCCTGCGCAACGCCAGCACGGATCACGCCCAAGGCGGTACCGAAGCCGGCGGTGGCCAGCGAACCGGTGTTGCAATGGGTCAGCACGCCGCTACCCGGTGCAATCAACGCTGCACCCAAGGCGCCCATATGACGGTTGGCGGTAAGGTCTTCATCAGCGATTGACTGCGCTTCAAGCGCGGCGACCAGCTTCCAGTCCGAACCGGCAGCGGCCAAAGCGCGACGCATGCGCGCCAACGCCCAGGCCAGGTTGACCGCCGTGGGACGTGAGGCATTGAGCCGATCCAGCGCCGGTGCCAGCGCCTGCAATGCAGCTGCACCGTCATTGGCCTGCACCTCACGCGCCGCCAGCACCACACCCCAAGCGGCGGCAATTCCGATCGCGGGCGCACCGCGCACGGTCAATGCGTGAATGGCCTCGGCAACCGCATCGCTGTCGTGGCACAGCACGTGCTCGACGACAAACGGCAGCTTGCGCTGGTCCAGCAGCTCCAGGGCCTCGCCGGTCCAGCGGATCGGGCGGATATGGTCGTAACGGGCGTAATCAATGGCAGGGGTATCGTTCATGCGCCCATTGTAATCGGCGCTGCCCGGCACGCATCAACAACCTACTGCCCGCACCATCGGCTCAGTCAGCGGAGAATTCGCCGCGGCATCCCTTGTCCACCCAGATGCCATTGCGGTCCCAGCCCCAACTGTCCCCTTCCCGGCAGGCAGCATGGGACAACTGCTCCACCAGCGTGACCCGACGCGTGACGCTTACACCACATTCGCGCCGCAACTCGCCCTTGGATTCGCAGATCACCCGGCGCGGGGTATCGACAAAGCCAGAGCCATCCTCGGCCCCCACTTCAAACAGGCCCTGGCATCCGCGACTGACCCAGATTTCCTTGCCGCTGTATCCCCAGCTACGGCCCTCGCGGCACGGCAGCACCGATTGCTGCCGCAGCAGGCGCACCGGCGCCCCGCGCAGCACCACCGGGCATACCTCCGTGCGCCCCTTTGATTCGCAGCGCACTACGCGGCGTGTCGTGCGTGTTGTGGCCTGGGGCCGGGCGAATTCAGCACTGCAGCCCTGGCTCACCCAAACCGCGTTGTCTTCCATGCCCCAGCTGGTCTCACGGATGCAATCGCGCTTGGACAGTTGCCGCACCAGTTGTACGCCGGCGCGGGTATCCATCGGGCAGAACGTCCGCGGTTGCTCACCCGATTCACAGCGCACTACCTCACGGCCCGCCGCTGCGGGCGCAGGCTCCTGGGCTGCCAGCACGCTCGGCGCCAGCAATAACAGCACGCCGCAGACCCGCTTCATCAGACGCTCCCCTGTTCGGTCATGATGGGTTCCGATGGTCACACACTGCCTGAGTCATTGTGAGCAAAGCATTATCTTGGTCGCCGCCACGCTGCATATCCATGATCCAGCGCAAACCAGCATCAGGCGTTGGCGAAATCAAACGCCAATACATCGCCAATACGCGGCGTACCGGCCAGGGCCATCAGCAGTCGATCCACGCCAACTGCAACACCGGCACAGGCAGGCAACGACGGCAATGCCGCAAGAAAGGCTTCATCCAGGGGCGGTTGTTCAGCCCCGCGCGCCGCACGGATCGCCAGATCGCGCTCGAATCGCTGGCGTTGCTCGACTGCATCGTTCAGCTCGTGGTAGCCGTTGGCCAGTTCGACCGGACCCAGGTAAAGCTCAAAACGTTCAGCCAATGGCGGCGTGCCCGGCCGGATCCTGGCCAGCGCGGCCTGGCTGGCCGGCCAGTCATGGATCACGGTGATGGCATCGGCCGCGAACTGCGATTGGATGCGATGGCTCATCAGCAGATCCAACCAGTCGTCGCGGGTCAGGCCATCAGGCTGGATGCCGACTTCGCCCAGACCCGCACGCAGCTGTGCTTCGTCAGCGAGGAACGGATCCAGCGCCACTGCCTGCATGAACAGCTCGCGGTAGCTGACGATGCGCACCGATGCAGGCGGCCGCTGCACCATTGCCAACGCCTCCTGCACCAGCGCAATGGTTTCTTCGATCAGGCGGTGATGATCCCAACCCACCCGATACCATTCCAGCATGGTGAACTCGGGGTTGTGGCGCCCGCCGGCCTCGCCGTTGCGGAACACCCGGCCCAGTTCGTAGCAATCACCCACACCGGCAGCCAACAGACGCTTGAGCGGATACTCCGGCGAGGTGCGCAACCAACGCTGCGGCGAACCGGCATCGACATGCCCGCTGAAGCGGGTATGGAAGCCCTCGATGTTCGGCTCGGTATTGCCGGCCGCCGACATGATTGGGGTCTCCACTTCCAACACATCGCGCGCGGCAAAGAAACCACGAATCAATGCATTCAGGCGTGCGCGCTGACGCAGGGCCTCGATCACGAGTGCAGGCGCCCGGACGCCCCGTTCAAGGACAAGGTGAGGATGTCGCGCTCGTCGTCGCGATAGCCCGCCGACAGATACAGCGACTTGGCCTTGGCGTTGTGGTGGTTCACTTCCAGGCGGATGACCGCCGCGCCCTGCCCTGCAGCCCAGTCACGGGCCAGCGCCAAGGCCTGTCGCCCCCAGCCACGACCGCGTGCAGCCGGGCCCAGGTACAACTCATCCAGCAATACGAAACGACCGCCCTGCTCGACGCTGAAGCACCAGCCCAGGGTGATGTAGCCGACCACGCTGTCGCCATCGAGCAGCAGCAACGCCGCGCCACAGCTTGGCTGCTCCAGCAGCGTCTGCAGACCGGGCTCGACCCGTTCGGCGATATAGGGAATCTGATCTTCCACATAGAAGTCACGCACCATCGCGATCAGCTGCGGGAAGTCTTCCAGTTGCGCCAAGCGCGCCTTGATCTCACTCATGCCTGTTCTCCGTGCTCGGCGAGGAAGGCAAGCAGACGCGCTTCGTCCCATACTTCCACACCAAGCTCATTTGCCTTGTCCAACTTGGAGCCGGCTTCGGTACCGGCCACCACGAAACTGGTTCTCTTCGACACACTGCCAGAAACCTTGGCTCCCAGCGCTTCCAGCCTTGCCTTGGCCTGATCGCGGCCCATCTGCGCCAAGGTACCGGTCAGCACCACGGTTTTGCCATCAAGCACACCGGCGACCTGCTCCTGCGCCTCTGGCGTGATCGCAAGCAGACGCTCCAGGGCAACGCCAGCATCGGTGAACAGCTGTGCGTTGGCATCGACATTCAGCCAGGCGACCAGCGCATTGGCGGTCTCCGCTGGCAGACCGGCGGTCATGAAATTGTGTGCTTCTTCATCCAGAATCGCCGCCGTCGAACCGAACGCTTCAGCCAGTTGGCGTGCGCGTACCGGTGTGACCTTGGGAATCTCCAGGTCCGACAACAAGGTAGCCAGATTCAGATCTGCACGCAGCTTGGCGTTGGGGGCGTGCGTATCGCTGATCCGCACGCCACGCTCCAGCAACGCATCAATCGCCTGCTGATTGCCCGGCTGGGCCATGAAGTGACCAATCGAACGGGCTACTTCACCGCCGATGTCGGGCACGCGCTTGAATATTGGCCACGGCAGGTGACGGATCAACTCGAGATCACCAAACCACGCCGACAAGGCCTTGGCGGTGCTTTCGCCCACGTGTTCGATGCCCAGTGCGAACAGCAGGCGCTCCAGCGTGGTATTGCGGCTGGCGGCAATCGCAGCAATCAGGTTGTCAGCCCATTTGGTGGCGATCTTCCTGGTGTTCCACTGGAAGCTGGCCGGCACCGACAAGGCCTGTGCGCGCCAGGACGCATCATCCGCATCCAGCTTGAGGATGCGATTGAGGGTGTCGCCGCTGCCTTCCGGCTGCAGGTGCAGGCCGAGCTGCGAAGCGAGTGCTTCCGGCGAATCGGCATCCAGCGCCAGCTTCAGTACCAGCAACTGGTCGCGATTGAGTGCATACAGGTCGGCAACACCGCGCACGATGCCGGCATCCACCAACACCTCGATGTACTTGTCACCCAAGCCATCGATATCCATCGCCTTGCGCGAGGCGAAGTGGGCAATGGCTTCCTTGCGTTGCGCCGGGCAGCTCAGCTCACCCGAGCAACGCCAGGCCGCCTCGCCTTCCTCGCGCACGATTTCCGAGCCACACACCGGGCAGGCACGCGGCATCTGCCACGGCGTGGTGCCTTCAGGGCGGCGATCAACAATGACACTGACCACTTCCGGAATCACATCGCCAGCGCGACGCACGATAACCGAGTCGCCGACCCGTACATCCAGGCGCGCGATCTGATCGGCGTTGTGCAGGGTGGCGTTGGTGACAACGACCCCAGCCACATGCACCGGCTTCAGCCGTGCAACCGGCGTCGCCGCACCGGTACGACCGATCTGGATCTCGATGGCTTCAACCGTGGTGGTCTGTTCCTGCGCCGGGAACTTATGCGCAATCGCCCAACGCGGTGCGCGTGCGACGAAACCCATTTCCTGCTGGCCTTCGCGATCATCGAGCTTGTAGACCACGCCATCGATGTCATAGGCCAGGCTGTCGCGGCGCTCACCGATATCGCGATAGTACGCCAGCAGACCTTCGGCGCCCTGCACCACCTTGCACAGGTCGCTGACCGGGAAACCCCATTGCGCCAGCTGCGCCAAGGTTGCCGAATGCGTCCCGGGCAGTTCGCCACCGGACACTTCACCAAGGCCATAGGCATAGAAGCTCAGCGGCCGCTGCGCGCTGATCTTCGGATCAAGCTGGCGCAGTGAACCGGCGGCGCCATTGCGCGGATTGGCCAGCACTTTGCCGCCATGCAGGCGCGCCTGCTCGTTGTAACGCTCGAAGTCGGCGCGCGGCATGTAGACCTCGCCACGCACTTCCAGCACCTCCGGCCAGCCTTGCCCAGCCAGCTGCTGCGGGATGACCTTGATCTGCCGCAGATTGGCACTGACGTCTTCGCCAGTTGCACCGTCACCACGGGTCGCCCCCTGCACGAAAACGCCGTTCTCGTAGCGCAGGTTGATGGCCAGACCATCCAGCTTGGGTTCGGCGGAGAAGTACAGCTCGCGACGATGCAGGCGCTCATCGATGCGGCGCACGAAATCATGCACCTCGGCATCGCTGAAGGCATTGCCCAGCGACAGCATCGGCACGGCATGCACGACTTCAGGGAAGCGCGATGATGGCTTGCCGCCTACCTGATGGCTGGGCGAGTCGGCGCTGTCCAGTTCCGGATGCGCGGCTTCCAGCGCTTCCAGCTCGCGCATCAACCGGTCGTACTCGGCGTCCGGGATGATCTGCTCATCGTGCTCGTGATAGGCACGCGAGGCGTCTGCCAGCTGGCGGCGGAGTTCGCTGATGCGCCGGGTGGCGTCGGTATTCTGATTCATGTGGCGATTTTACCTGCGCGAAGTGTTGGCGCGGTAAAAGCAGCTGCTGCGAGTGCAACCTTGTTTGCTGCGAACAGCCCCCCTCCCCGACCCTCCCCTACGCTGCGCGCAAGGGAGGGGAAAAAGCCCTGCTCCCTCCCTTGGCGTAGCCAGGGGAGGGTTGGAGAGGGGTAGCTTTTAAATCCTCACCAACGCGGCGACTTGGTCAACGGCGGCGCCTGGTGCTGGCGGTCATAAGCACGCAGGTCATCGCGGATATGCGCGATACGCTGGCGGCCCAGGGCATTGCGGCTGTCATCCAGCACCACGCCATCGAGCAGTTCGCCCATGCGCTGCACGGTCGGCAGCATCTTTTCCCAGGCATCAAGCGCGGTCATCGGCGCCGGCAAGGTCAGGAAGAAGGCGATGGCCGGGGTTTCCATGTCGCGGATGTTGGCCATGTCGAAGCTGCCCGGCTTCATGATGCTGGCCATCGAAAAGATCGGGCCGCGCTCCGAATGCCCTTCCACCAGACGATGGAACACATTCATGTAGCCGAAGACCAGACCGGTCTTCTCCGCCGCCACCACGATGTCTTCGCCACGCAGTACCTGCCCGGAACGGGCAGCCACGTACAGCGAGACGATCTTGTCGAAATCCTGGGTAGGCCGCTTGCCCAGCTCACTGAGGTTGCTTGCGTCCACGTCAGGCAGACCGAGCTCAGGCTGGGTTACGCCGTCATCCTGCGCAGCGCCCTCGCCCGCTTCGGCAGCCGCAGCACCCTCGGCGCCTCCCAGCACCGGTTCACGACGCGGGCGCTCGGCGTCAGCCGGCTCCTTGCGTTTGCCCTGGGCCTGCCGCTTGGGCCGGCTGAAAAAGAAAATGGCTGCGACCAGCAAAATGCCGGCCACCAGAATGCCGATACGCAACAGTGCCATGTCAGACATGCGTTGCAGTCTCCGGGTTAATCGTTCAGGTGGTTAAAGGATGGCATGTCAGGCGGCGCCCGCCAATCGGGCAGCCTCTTCCAGGTCAACACTGACCAGGCGACTGACGCCGGGCTCGCGCATGGTGACACCCGACAACTGGTGCGCCGCCTCCATCGTCGCCTTGTTGTGGCTGACGAACAGGAACTGCACCTTCTCGCTCATTTCCTTGACCATATTGGCCAGGCGGCCGACGTTGGCCTCGTCCAGCGGCGCGTCCACCTCGTCGAGCAGGCAGAACGGGGCCGGATTGAGCTGGAAGATGGCAAACACCAGCGCCACCGCGGTCATGGCCTTCTCGCCGCCGGACAGCAGCGAGATATTGGAAACACGCTTGCCGGGCGGCCGCGCCATGATGGTCACGCCGGTATCGAGCAGATCTTCGCCGGTCAGTTCCAGATAGGCATGGCCGCCGCCGAACAGGCGCGGATACAGCGCCTGCACGCCGGCATTGACGCGGTCGAAGGTGTCCTTGAAACGGCCACGTGTCTCGCGGTCGATCTTGCGGATCGCGTCTTCCAGGGTTTCCAGTGCGGTGTTCAGATCGACGTTCTGCGCTTCCAGGTACTCCGAGCGCTGCGAAGCTTCGCCGTACTCATGGATCGCCGCCAGGTTGACCGGCTCCAGCCGCCGCATGCGGCCGTCGATCTGGTGCACCGTCGATTCCCAATCCGACACGCGCGCGTCTTCGGGCAAGGTGTTGATCACGTCCTGCAGCACAAACCCGGCCTTCTCCACCGCGGCCGCCAGCTGCTCGGCACTGAGCACCAAAGCCTGCTGGTCGAGCTTGCGCTGGGAGATACGCTCGCGCTGCGCCAGCGATTGCTCATCACGCTGATGACGCGTTTGTTCCAATCCACGCAGTTCGTGGTCAATACCGTCGAGCAGGGTCCGCGCTTCGGCCAGCACGCGATCCACACGCACACGCTCGGCCAACGCGTTCTGGTGCTCGGCCTCCAGCGCATGGACCGGCGTACCCCCCTCATCCAGCTGTGAGTGCAGCTCGCCCAGACGTGAATCGAGCTGGCCACGCTGGCTGCCCATACGCTCCAGCGCGTGGCTCAGCGAACTGATCTGGGTGCGCTGCGACTCCAGCGTCAAGGCCAGTGCATGCATGTTGTCACGCACGTTGCGCGCCGCATCCCGGGCCTGGTCGCGCGCTTCGCTCATCTGCCTGCGTTCGCTTTCCAGCGCGTGCCGGGCCGACTCCAGGTCGCCCATGCTGGACACGGCCTCATCCAGGCGCAGGCGCGCCTCGCTCGCCTGTTCGCGGCTGGCGTCCAGCGTTTCCAGCAGCTGCGCCAGCTCACCTTCGATACGTCCAATGCGCGTGCGCGTGGATTCCAGCTTGCCTTGCTGGCTCTGCAACTGCCCCGCCAATTCGGACCCGGCGCGATGCGCTTGATACAACGAACGCTGCACATCTTCGCGCTGTTGCTCGGCAGCCAGCAATTGCTCACGCAAGCCAGCCAGCTGCTGCTCCAATGCGGCCTCACGCTCCTGCAGGGATTCGATCTGCTCGCGCAAGGTGACGATCTCGCGTTCGCGCAACAGCGCGCCCTGCTCGGCGGCACCGGAGCGCGACATGCGCACCCAGCCCTGCCCCAGTCGTTCACCGCCACGGGTAATCACCGACTCAGCGCCACCCAGCGTGCGCTGTAGTTTCTGCGCCTGCGCAAGATCTTCAGCGCCATGCAGGTGCGCCAGCAAGCGGCGGATCGCCAACGGCCCCTGCACTTTCGCCGCCAATGAAGTCGGCGCGAACTCATCCTTGCCATCGGCGTCTGCAACCAGTGCGATGCGCCCTTCGCCCAGCTCAGCCAACGCATCAACCAAGGCTTCCGGCGCATCCACCAGCACACCTTCGATCAGCTGACCAAGCGCGCTTTCAACTGCGTTTTCCCAGCCACTTTCAACGGTGATGCGCTCGCCGACGCGCGCGGCCGAATCCAGGCCGCTCGCCTTCAGCCATGCTGCCGCCGCCCCCTGTTCCTGGCCGAGTGCTGCCTGCTGCAGCGTTTCCAACGAGGACAAGCGGCCACGCGCGGACTGTGCCTGCTTGCGAACGTCGGCCAGCTCAGACTGGCCGGCGCGCTGCTGCTCCTGCAGTGCCGCCACCGATTCCTTGCGCAACTCCACCTGCTCGTTCAAGGTTTCCAGCGCGGCCTTCTGGGTCTCATGTTCCAGCTGCATCTGCTCGAAGGCTTCCGCCAGCGCATCCAGATCCAGGCCGGCGCGCTCTGCCTGCAATGCTTCGCGGCGGCGATCGGCTTCGAGAATCTGCTTGTCCAGGTAGTCCACGCGGGTGCGCTCAACCTCGCCGGAGCGGGTCGCCTCGGAGGTATTCCGATTGTGCGCTTCCCAGCGCTGCTGCCAATCGGCGAGCCTTGCTTCGGCCTCGCGCAGCGCCTCCTGGCGGATCTCATTCTCTTCCTGCAGCTGCTCCAGCTGCGGCTCGGCATTTTCGACCGATTCGCGCAGCACGATCAGCTTGGCTTCGTCACCACTGATGTGCTGACCAAGTTCCGACAACGCCTGGCGGGTCTCGTCGCGCGCCTTGTGCAGGCGCTGCGCCAGCTCGCGCTGATGGTGAATCTGCTGCTCGAGCCGGGCCAGGGTACTGCCCACCTGGTAGACATCAGCCTGCGCCTTGTTCAGGTTTTCCGCCGCCTCTTCGCGGCGCACGCGGCCGGTTTCAATGCGGCTTTCCGCGTCGCGCTGTTCGGCGATCAGCTGCTGCAGCTTGGTTTCCTCGCGCGACAGCGCTTCACGCAGGCCGCCCAGGCGCCCGTCAAGCCCGCGGAATTCCAGCGCCTTCCATTCTGCATCCTTGACCCGGCGCTCTTCCTGCAAGGCCTGGTACTGCTCGGCCTGCCGTGCCTGCCGCTTGAGGTGTTCGAGCTGCTTGCCGATTTCCTCGCGCAGGTCATTGAGCCGATCGAGGTTTTCGCGGGTGTGGCGGATGCGGGTTTCGGTTTCCTTGCGGCGCTCCTTGTACTTGGAGATGCCGGCGGCTTCTTCCAGATATATGCGCAGGTCTTCCGGGCGCGCCTCGATGATCTGGCTGATCATGCCCTGCTCGATGATCGAGTAGCTGCGCGGGCCAAGGCCCGTGCCCAGGAACAGATCGGTGATATCGCGGCGGCGGCACTTGGTGCCGTTCAGATAATAATTGCTGCTGCCATCGCGGCTTACGGTGCGCTTGACCGAGATTTCGTTGAACGAGGCGTATTCGCCGGAAATCGTATGGTCGGTGTTGTCGAAGATCAGCTCCACCGTGGCCTGTGACACCGGCTTGCGGCCCGCCGAACCGGAGAAGATCACGTCGGTCAGCGAATCGCCGCGCAGGCGGCTGGCCGAGCTCTCACCCATCACCCAACGCACCGCGTCGATGATGTTGGACTTGCCGCAGCCGTTGGGGCCAACGACACCGGTCATATTGGTCGGCAGGTGCAACGTCGTGGGATCGACGAAGGACTTGAAACCGGAGAGCTTGATCGTGGATAGACGCATGGAATCGGGCTGTTGGCGGACGTCGGCTGCCACTGCCGACACCCGGAGGGATGGTCCGGAGGTTCCGTCCCCGAGCTCAAATCATTGATATTCCTTGGAATTCAAATGATCAAGCGCGGCACTGGCAACCGAGTATAGCGACACCCATGGCCACTGGTGGGGCCTGGCCTGCAGGCCGGCCAAAAGAAACGGGCGCCTTGCGGCGCCCGTTCTTTACAACCAGTCCGGCAGAATCAAGCGTCGGCTTCGACGATGACCTTGACGGTGGTTTCCACGTCGGCGTGCAGCTTGACGATGACGTCGAACTCGCCAACGTTGCGGAAAGCGCCTTCGCCCAGGATCACTTCGCTCTTGCTCAGCTCCAGGCCGGCAGCAGTGAAGGCTTCAGCGATGTCACGCGGGCCAACAGAACCGTACAGCTTGCCTTCGGTCGAAGCGTGCGCACCGATGGTGACGCTGGCGCCTTCGAACTTGTTGGCACGGGCCTGTGCTTCGTCGTGCGAGGCCTGGGCCTTGGCTTCGTACTGGGCGCGCTTGGCTTCGAACTCGGCGATGTTGGCTTCGGTGGCCGGCACGGCCTTGCCCTGCGGCACGAGGAAGTTACGGCCGTAGCCCGGCTTCACGTCAACCAGGTCGCCCAGGCCGCCGAGGTTGGTCACTTTCTGGATAAGAATCAGCTTCATGGTGTAGCTCCGTTATTCGTTAGCGGCGCCAATGGCTCCGCAACGCTTGCTGTCCGAATAGGACGGGTTTGAGGCGATAAGCGAGTAAAGGGGAGTGAGAAACGGGAAAGGACAAACGCCCTACTCCCACCTCTCACTTCCCATCGCGGCGCATGCGCCGCGACTCACTTCTGCACTCAGACGTCGTGGTTGTCCGTGTACGGGATCAGGGCCAGGAAACGGGCGCGCTTGACGGCCGTTGCCAGCTGGCGCTGGTACTTGGACTTGGTGCCGGTGACGCGGCTCGGAACGATCTTGCCGTTCTCGGTCAGGTACTGGCGCAGGGTGTTGAGATCCTTGTAATCGATCTCTTTCACGCCTTCAGCGGTGAACTTGCAGAACTTGCGGCGGCGGAAGAACTTGGACATGAAAGTGCTCCTTATTCAGCAGAAGCGGCGTCGTCGCCGGCTTCGTCATTGTTGGAAGATGCACCTTCTTCGTCGTCACGACGACGGCGCTCGCCACGCTCGGGCTTGTCACCCTTCTCGTCCTTGCTCTTCATGATCAGCGACTGCTCGGTGTCAGCCTCGTCACGCTTGATGACCAGGTTGCGCAGCACGGCGTCGTTGAAACGGAAGCTCTCGGTCAGTTCGTTCAGAACCGACTGGTCAGCTTCGATGTTCAGCAGCACGTAGTGAGCCTTCACCAGGTTCTGGATCGGGTAAGCCAGCTGGCGGCGGCCCCAGTCTTCCAGACGGTGGATGGTGCCGTTGCCGGCTTCGACCAGCGCCTTGTAGCGCTCGATCATGGCGGGGACCTGTTCGCTCTGGTCCGGATGGACCAGGAACACGACTTCGTAATGACGACTCATGTTTTCATACCTTTCGGATGTGGCCCTGATGGGCCGGACAGCCCCCCGCCGTGGTTTGCGGTGGGGCAAGGGTTCCTGCACTGGAGCGCAGGAAGCCGGGCATTATCCACTGCGCAAGGGCCCGAGGCAAGTCGCCCGACTGGCGCAACACAGCATCCGGCATCGAAAAGCCGCCGATGAGGGCTGATTGCTGCGACGCAACAGTACACTATGTAACCGATTCCACGCCCCTCCCGGACCACCCGACGTGAATTCCACGCTTTCCCTGGCAGCGCAGCTGACGCCGCGCCAGCGCACTTTCATTCTCATTGCGCTCTCACTGGGCGGCTTCGCCATCGGCACCAGCGAGTTCGCCAGCATGGGACTGATGCTGGAGATCAGCCGCGGCCTGGCCATCAGCGAAGCCCAGGTAGGGCATCTGATCAGCGCCTACGCCATCGGCGTGGTGGTCGGCGCACCGTTGTTGGCCTTTTCCGGCGCCAGCCTGCGCCGCCGCACCCTGCTGCTGTGGCTGATGGGTTTCTATGCCGTAGGCAACCTGGCCAGCGCGCTGGCCCCGACCTACCACAGCATGCTGCTGGCCCGCTTCGTGGCCGGCCTGCCGCACGGCGCCTACTTCGGCGTCGCAATGCTGGTTGCCGCCTCGATCAGCCCGCCCGAACAACGTGGTGCCGCCGTGTCCAAGGTACTGCTGGGCCTGTCCATCGCCATCCTGCTGGGCAATCCGCTGACCACCTGGCTCGGCCAGCAGTTCAACTGGCGCAGCGCCTTCGTTCTGGTCAGCCTGCTGGCCATCGCCACGGCGGCCCTGGTCGCACGGCAGCTTCCGGCGGACCCGGCCGAAACCCGCACCTCGCCGATGCGTGAGCTGCGCGCATTCAACACCCCACAGGTGTGGCTGGCACTGGCGATCGGCGCGATTGGCTTTGCCGGCATGTTCTGCGTCTTCACCTATCTGGCCCCGACCCTGGTCAACGTCACTGGCATCAATGAACGCTGGATGCCGGTCGCGGTTGGCCTGTTCGGGGTGGGCGCGATCATCGGCAATGTGGCCGGCGGCAAGCTGGTCGACCGGCTGCAGTTTCGCGCCGCCGGCTTGCTGCTGGCGTGGTCCATCGTCGTGCTGATGCTGTTCCCGCTGGCCGCGCATTCGGCCTGGGCAATGGTGCCGGCGATCATCGCCGTGGGCACGATGGGCGCCCTGGCGGTGGCCCTGCAGACCCGACTGATGGATGCCGCCGGCGAAGCCCAGACCCTGGCCGCCGCCTCCAACCATGCCGCCTTCAATACCGCGAACGCATTGGGCCCATGGCTGGGTGGCATGGCAATTGGCGCCGGCTATGGCCACGCTTCTACCGGTTATGTGGGCGCAGCGACGGCAGCGGCAGGCTTGTTGCTGTGGGGTATTGCGGTGATGTTGCAGCGTCGGCAGAACGCACCAGAACAGTTGGCCACCGACTGACGTAGTGCCGAGCCATGCTCGGCAGAAGCTTTCCCAACAAAGCCAACCTGTAGTGCCGAGCCATGCTCGGCAGAGGCCTCATGCACAACACTATCCCGGACATCGTCGGGAATGCTCCAGCCGAGCATGGCTCGGCTCTACAGGGGGAGCGCCCCGTGCGCCGGACCTTCCCGGCCCCGACACCTGACCCGCTTCGCGGCTTACGCCGCTCCTACAACTACACGCGACTCAGCGGTGCATGTCGTCAGTAGTGAAGCTCTCGCCGCAGCCGCATTCGGCCGCTGCGTTGGGGTTCTTGAAGGTGAAGGTCTCGCTCAGGCCCTGCTTGCCGAAGTCGATCTCGGTGCCATCCACCAGCGGCAGGCTCTGGGCATCCACGTAGATGCGCACACCATCCTGCTCGAACACGGTGTCACCCTCGCGCTCATCCTTGGCCAGGTCGGTGATGTGGCCCCAACCCGAGCAACCGGTGCGGGTCACGCCAAAACGCAGGCCAAGCGCCCCCGGGGTGCTGCTGACGAAGCGCTGCACGCGGGAATGGGCGATGGGGGTCAGATGAACAGCCATGGTAGGGCGACTCCAGCAGAATTACGGTCCAATTATAGATGTGGGCGGCCCGCCGGACTGCAAGCGTGGATAAATGCTCGCCTGCCCGGGCGTTGAGCCGCTAAAATCTCGCATTCACAGATCGAGTCGATCAACAGAGGATTCAAGTCATGACGGTGGTCAGCGTTGCACACGCCCTTGCCGGGAAGTTCCCGGAAGGCGGAGAAGTCACAGTCCGCGGATGGGTCCGCACGGTGCGCGGCTCGGCTGGACTGGCCTTCGTCAACGTCAGCGATGGCTCGGGCTTTGCCCCGATCCAGGTCGTGGCCACCGAAGCGCTGTCCAATTTCGAAGACATCAAGAAACTGACCCCGAGCTGCTCGGTGATCGCCACCGGCACGCTGGTCAAGTCGCAGGGCAAGGGCCAGAGCTTCGAGATCCAGGCGCAGAGCCTGGAAATCGTCGGCTGGGTCGAAGATCCGCTGACCTACCCGATCCAGCCCAAGCCGATGTCGCCGGAGTTCCTGCGCGAAGTGGCGCACCTGCGCCCGCGCACCAACCTGTTCGGCGCGGTCACCCGCATCCGTGACTGCCTGTCCAAGGCCGTGCACCGTTACTTCCACGAGAACGGCTTCTACTGGATCAGCACGCCCATCATCACCAGCTCCGACGCAGAAGGTGCCGGCCAGATGTTCCGCGTCTCCACGCTGGACATGGCCAACCTGCCGCGCACCGGTGACGGTGAAATCGACTTCAGCCGTGACTTCTTCGGCAAGGAAACCTTCCTGACCGTGTCCGGCCAGCTCAACGTCGAGGCTTACTGTCTGGCACTGAGCAAGGTCTACACCTTCGGCCCGACCTTCCGCGCCGAGAACAGCCACACCACCCGCCACCTGGCCGAGTTCTGGATGGTGGAGCCGGAAATCGCCTTCGCCGACCTGGCCGAAAACGCGCGTGTGGCCGAAGAGTTCCTGAAGTACCTGTTCCGCGCGGTGCTGGACGAGCGTGCCGACGATATGGCCTTCATCGCCGAGCGCGTGCAGAAGGACGCCATTACCCGCCTGGAAGCCTTCGTCAACGCACCGTTCGAGCGCATCGAGTACACCGATGCGATCAGCCTGCTGCAGAAGTCCGGCAAGAAGTTCGACTACCCGGTCGAATGGGGTCTGGATCTGCAGACCGAGCACGAGCGCTGGTTGACCGAGGAGCACGTCGGCCGCCCGGTCGTGGTGACCAACTACCCGGAACACTTCAAGGCCTTCTACATGCGCTTGAACGACGACGGCAAGACCGTTGCCGCGATGGACGTGCTGGCCCCGGGCATCGGCGAGATCATCGGCGGCAGCCAGCGCGAAGAGCGCCTGAACGTGCTCGACGCACGCATGGCGCAGTTCGGTCTGGATCCGGAGCACTACCAGTGGTACCGCGATTTCCGTCGTTATGGTTCGGTGCCGCATGCCGGTTTCGGCCTGGGCTTCGAGCGTCTGGTGGTCTATGTCTGTGGCCTGTCCAACATCCGCGATGCGATCCCCTACCCGCGCGCACCGGGTTCGGCGGAGTTCTGATTCATCTGATCCAGTAACAGGAGGCGGCGCCGTTGACCTTGTTCTTCGCTCTTTGCTTCGTTGGCGTGGCCATTGCCGGCCTCAGCGCCTTCCTGATTTTCTGGCCATTGACGCTGGTCCATATCCGCGACCGGCATCCGGCGCTGGCATCCGAATTCGGTGCCGGCGCCTTTCTCAAACCAGAGTGCCTGCGCTGGCTGCTGGGCCGTGGCTTCAGCGGCATCGCCGACCGCTCGCTGTCCGGATTGGCCACGCCCGCCCGCATCGCCCTGCTGGTAACGTTCGGCGGACTGGGCATGGCACTGCTGTTGTGGCTTTTTTCGCAGGTAATGAAATGACTGATTTCGAGAACACTCCCGACCAGTGGTGGCTGGCGCAGCTCGGCGGCACCCTGATCTGGGCGCGCCTGCGGGTTCGCCCGGGCGGCACCGCCGAAGTACTGGACAGCGACGGCAACACGCTGAGCTATGACAGTGAAGACACTGCCCGCGCACAGCTGTTCGACGCCGAGTTCGTCGCCTTTGATGGCCTTGACGAAGAAGACGCGCTGCACCGTGGTTTCTCGCTGCACGAAGTGAGCCCACCGCAGGGCGACGACGACACGCTGCGCGAGCGCATGGTGCAGTTGCTCGGCACCCGGGTCTAAGCGGCCTTTCGTGTTCGCCCAGCGCGCCTTCATCGAGACCGAGCTGCTCTGGCTGGATCGCCTGCTGGCGCGTGACCCGTTCGTGACCTTGCTGACCACCGGCGGCGACGGATTGCCCGAACTGACCCGCGTGCCGGTGCTTTATCGGCGCGAAGGGCACAAGGTCGAACTGATCGGGCATTGGGCCCGAGCCAACAAACAGTCACGTCACCTCGGCCGCGCCAAGGTGTTGGTCAACGGCCCGCAGGGCTATGTATCGGCCAGTTGGTATCCGGACAAGGAAAGCGCGGCGCGCGTCCCTACCTGGAACTACGCCGCCGCTGAACTTGTCGGCGAACTGCACAGCTTCGACGACACGGCGGCATTGGCTCAACTGCTGTCGGACACCAGCAACTTCTTCGAGGCCAGCGTCGGCCAGGGCTGGCAGTTCGATGCCGGCCTGGACGATCACGCCCCCTCGCTGCGCGCCATCGTAGGCTTCCGCCTGGACGTGCAGCAGATCCAGATCAAACTGAAACTGAGCCAGAACCACCCGCAGGCGAACCAGCTGGCGGTGATCAAGGCCTTGCATGCCTTGAATACGCCCGATGCCAGCGAGCTGGCCCAGTGGATGCAGCTATACCGCAGTGAGCATGGCGATCAATCCGATGATTGAACCCAGCCCCGTTTCCCGCGACGTTGCCGTGCAAGCGCGCAGCAGCGCCCTCCCCCTCCAGATCGCAAGGGAAGCTTCACCATGAAAGACATCCATAACCTGCTGCAGAAAAACCGCGAATGGGCGGACCGGATCGAGAAGGAAGATCCCGACTTCTTCCATCAACTGGCCAAGCAGCAGAGCCCCGAATACCTGTGGATCGGCTGCTCCGATTCACGCGTACCGGCCAACCAGATCATCGGCATGGCACCGGGCGAAATCTTCGTTCATCGCAACATCGCCAACGTGGTGGTGCATACCGACCTGAACTGCCTGAGCGTGATCCAGTACGCGGTGGACCAGCTCAAGATCAAGCACATCCTGATCGTCGGCCATTACGGTTGCGGCGGCGTGCATGCAGCACTGAACCATGTGCGCGTTGGCCTGGCCGACAACTGGCTGCGCCATGTTGGCGATGTCGCCCAGAAGCACGACGATATCCTCTCGCAGATCGACGACCCGGAGCTGCGCCACGCGCGCCTGTGTGAGTTGAACGTGATCGAGCAGGTGGTCAACGCCTGCCGCTCGACCATCGTGCAGGACGCCTGGGCCCGCGGCCAGAAGCTGATGGTGCACGGCTGGGTCTACAGCCTGCGCGACGGCCGCGTCAGCGAGATGGGCATTGATGTGGGCTCGCCGGAGGAGCTGCAGCCGGCGTATGAGAAGGCCTTGTCGTTTGTGCCGCGGAAGGGCAAAAGGCACTGACAGCCAACCTGCCGAAGCTAGGCTTCCTCCCCTCTCCCGCTCGCGGGGTGAGAGGAGCAGCTTGCGAACCACAGGTTCGCTGCTACTCGAACGCCCTTGCGCCAGCGCAAGGGCCGGGGCGCGGAGCGGGGGCTGGGGGTGAGGGCCTACCGCCCCAGCCAAGCCAGGAACCAACCCTCATCCGCCCTCCGGGCACCTTCTCCCGAAGGGAGAAGGAAAAAGCAAAGGCTTCGCCCTCCGGGCACCTTCTCCCGGCGGGAGAAGGAAGCAGCCACCCTCACCAAACAGGCCCCGCATGCTCCCCCTACCCCTGAACCTGCTCGGCTGGATCGAAGAACACCGCCACCTCCTGAAGCCGCCGGTCGGCAACAAGATGATCGAGAACGGTGACTTCATCGTCATGGTGGTTGCCGGCCCCAACAGCCGCAACGACTACCACTGGGATGAGGGTCCGGAATGGTTCTACCAGCTTGAAGGCGAGATGGTGCTGCGGGTGCAGGAAGACGGCGCAGTGCGCGACATCCCGATCCGGGCCGGCGAGATCTTCCTGCTGCCCCCGCGTGTACCGCATTCGCCGCAGCGCATGCCCGGATCGATCGGTCTGGTGGTCGAGCGCAAGCGCCTGGACCATGAGCTCGATGGCTTCATGTGGTACTGCCAGCAATGCAACCACAAGATCTACGAGGAGTTCTTCCACCTGAAGAACATCGAGACCGATCTGCCCAAGGTCTTCGACCGGTTCCATGCCTCGACCGAACACCGTACCTGCAGCCAATGTGGGGCCGTGCATCCACTGCCAAAACCGGTCACGCCGGAAGCCTGAGCGGCCGGGCGCGGTTACACTGCGGCTACATCCTCGACGTGTCCGCACCGATGAACGAAACGCTGTCACCCGCTCATGCCACCGCACTTGATGCTGCCGATCCGCTGCGCCACCTGCGCAGTCAGTTCCTGATCCCGCAGCACCAGGGCGCCGACCAGGCCTACTTCGTCGGCAACTCCTTGGGCCTGCAGCCACGCGGCGCACAGGCGATGATGCAGGAGGTGATGGATCAATGGGGCCGCATCGCCGTCGAAGGCCACTTCACCGGTCCGACGCAATGGCTGAGCTATCACCGCCTGGTGCGCGATTCCCTGGCCGGCGTGGTCGGTGCGCTGCCGCATGAAGTGGTGGCGATGAACACGCTGAGCGTGAACCTGCATCTGATGATGGTCAGCTTCTACCGCCCCAGCAGCGAGCGCCCGGCGATCCTGATGGAAGCTGGTGCCTTCCCCACCGACCGCCACGCGGTCGAGGCACAGATCCGCTTCCATGGCTTCAACCCGGCCACCGATCTGATCGAAGTGCAGCCGGACGAAGCCAGCGGCACCATCTCGATGCAGGCCATCGAGCAGGCCATCAGCGAACACGGCAAGCGCGTCGCGCTGGTA
Source organism: Stenotrophomonas sp. STEN033 (assembly GCF_056856655.1). Classification (NCBI taxonomy): domain Bacteria; kingdom Pseudomonadati; phylum Pseudomonadota; class Gammaproteobacteria; order Lysobacterales; family Lysobacteraceae; genus Stenotrophomonas; species Stenotrophomonas sp. STEN033. Next base: position 19,758 of record NZ_JBXFWM010000032.1, on the reverse strand, counting down.
CTGTGGCCGGGCGTGCAGTACCGCACCGGCCAGGTGTTCGACCTCGACGCGATCACCCGCCTCGCCCGCGCGCACGGCGCCAGCATCGGTTTCGATCTGGCCCACTCGGTCGGCAACGTGCCGTTGAACCTGCATGATGTCGCACCCGATTTCGCGGTGTGGTGCCACTACAAGTATCTGAATGCAGGTCCCGGTGCGGTTGCCGGTGCCTTCGTGCACGAACGCCATGCCAAGGACACCTCACTGCCGCGCTTCGCCGGCTGGTGGGGCCACGAACAGGCGACCCGCTTCCAGATGGCGCCGGAGTTCGTGCCGGAACGTGGCGCCGAAGGCTGGCAGCTGAGCAATCCACCTGTGCTCGGCCTTGCGCCGCTGCGTGCATCACTGGCGCTGTACGACGAAGCCGGCATGGATGCATTGCGCACCAAGTCACTGAAGATCACCGGCTACCTGGAAGCCATGGTGCGTGCGCGCCTGGACCATGTGCTGCAGATCATCACGCCTGCCGAACCCGAGCGCCGCGGCTGCCAGCTGTCGCTGCGTGTGGCCGGTGGCCGTGCACAGGGGCGCTCGCTGTTCGAGTACCTGCAATCGGTAGGCGTGCTCGGCGACTGGCGCGAGCCCGATGTCATCCGCATCTCGCCCACGCCTTTGTACAACCGCTACAGCGATGTCTACCGCTTCGTCGATGAAGTGGAAACCTGGGCTGGCGTCTGACCAACGGAATACTGTGACTTGAACACCCCCACCCCACGCAGCCTCACCCTGATCGGCGCCGGCCTGGCCGGCTCCCTGCTCGCCATCCTGCTGTCGCGGCAGGGCTGGAAGATCACCATCTACGAACGCCGTGGCGATCCGCGTATCGCCGACTACGAGTCCGGTCGCTCGATCAACCTGGCGCTGGCCGAACGCGGCCGCAACGCCCTGCGTCAGGCTGGCGTCGAGGACGAGGTGATGGCCAAGGCGGTGATGATGCGCGGACGCATGGTGCATCCGCGCGAAGGCGCGGCCGACCTGCAGCGCTACGGCCGCGATGACAGCGAAGTGATCTGGTCGGTGCACCGCAAGGACCTCAACACCACCTTGCTGCAGCTGGCCGAGGAAGCCGGTGCCACCGTGCACTTCCACCGTCGCCTGCATACCGTGGACTTCGATGCTGGCTATGCACGCTTCATCGACGACCGCGACGACCAGCCGCACGACATCCACTTCAACACGCCGCTGATCGGAGCCGATGGCGCCGGCTCGGCGCTGCGCGCGGCAATGAACCGCAAGTTGCCCTTGGGCGAGCGCATCGAGTTCCTCGATCATTCATACAAAGAGCTGGAGATTCCGCCAGCAGCGGACGGTAGCTTCCAGATCGAAGCCAATGCCCTGCACATCTGGCCTCGCGGCAACTACATGTGCATCGCCCTGCCCAATGACGAAGGCACGTTCACCGTCACCCTGTTCCTGCCGAACGAAGGTGATCCCAGCTTCGCAACGGTGCGTAACGGTGCCGAAGCCGAAGCACTCTTCCAGCGCGACTTCGCCGATGCCCTGCCATTGATACCGAACCTGCGCGCCGACTGGGAACAGCATCCGCCCGGCCTGCTGGGCACGCTGTACCTGGAACGTTGGCATCAGCGTGGCAAGGCAGTGCTGATCGGCGACGCCGCGCATGCGATGGTGCCCTTCCACGGCCAGGGTATGAACTGCGCGTTCGAAGACTGCGTGGTGCTGGCACGCTGCCTGGCCGAGCATCCCGGCACCGAACAAGCCTTCGCCGCATTTGAAGCCGAGCGCAAACCCAATGCCGCCGCCATCCAGCAGATGGCCCTGGACAACTATCTGGAAATGCGCGATCGCGTCGCCGACCCGAGCTACCTGCTGCAGCGCGAGCTGGAGCAGGCGCTGCAGGCGCGCTGGCCAACCCGTTTCGTGCCGCATTACACGATGGTCACCTTCCTGCACACGCCGTATGCAGTCGCACTTGAACGCACCCGTCTGCAGCAGACCATCCTTGCCGACGCAACCGCCGGCCACGACTCGCTGCACAACATCGACTGGGCCACGCTGGAACACGTCGTCCACGCTCAGCTGCCAGTACTGGAAGGAGCGCACTGATGGCCGAGAGCTTCCTGTTCTACGATCTGGAAACCTTTGGCCAGGACCCGCGCCGTACCCGCATCGCCCAGTTCGCCGCGGTGCGCACCGATGCCAACCTGAAAATCATCGACGAGCCGGTCAGCTTCTACGTCAAGCCAGCCGACGACCTGCTGCCCTCGCCGGTCGCTACCTTGATCACCGGCATCACCCCGCAGCATGCGCTGGCCGAAGGTGTCAGCGAGGCCGAGGCTTTCGCCCGCATCAACGAGTTGATGAGCAAGCCGCAGACCTGCACCCTGGGATACAACACCCTGCGCTTCGATGATGAGTTCGTGCGCTACGGTCTGTTCCGCAATTTCCATGATCCCTATGAGCGCGAGTGGCGCAGTGGAAACTCGCGCTGGGACCTGCTCGACATGTTACGTTTGGTGCACGCGCTGCGCCCGGACGGCATCAACTGGCCCACGCGCGAAGACGGCGCCACCTCGTTCAAGCTTGAGCATCTGGCGCTGGCCAATGATGTGCGCCAAGGCGATGCCCACGAAGCGCTGTCGGACGTCCATGCCACCATCGGCATGGCGCGGCGCTTCCGTGAGGCACAGCCGCGCATGTGGGACTACGCGCTGCGTCTGCGCGACAAGCGCTATGTCGGCAGCCTGCTCGACGTGGTGGCGATGGAGCCGGTGCTGCATATCTCGATGCGCTACCCGGCCAGCCGCCTGTGCGCCGCACCGGTGCTGCCACTGGCCCGTCATCCGCACATCAACAATCGGGTGATCGTGTTCGACCTGGAAGGCGATATCGAGCCCTTGCTGGAGCTGTCGGTCGAAGAAATCACCGCACGCCTGTATACCCGTGCCGCCGACCTGCCCGAAGGCCAGCAGCGCATTCCGCTGAAAGAAGTCCACCTCAACAAGGTACCGGCGCTGGTTGCGTGGAACCATCTGCGCGAGGCCGATTTTGAGCGCCTGCAGATTGATCCTGCGGCAATTGAAGCCAAGGCAGAAAAACTGCGCGAACTCGGCCCGCAACTGGCCGAGAAGGCGCGCCAGGTGTTTGCCCGAGAACGCGTAAACGATGGCCCGGTCGACGCCGATGCATCGCTGTACGATGGCTTCCTGGCCGAAGGCGACAAGGGCCTGCTCAGCAAGGTGCGCACTGCACCGCCGGAAGCTTTGGCCGAGTTGGAACAGCGCTTCCGCGATCCGCGCCTGCCCGAACTGCTGTTCCGCTACCGCGCCCGCAACCATCCGCAGACACTGGACGCCACCGCGCGCTCACGCTGGGATGCGTATCGTCAGCAGCGCTTCACTACCCCGGGCATGGCCGAGCAGACCTTGCCCGAGTACATCGCGCAGATCGCCCAATTGCGCGAGGAGCACAAGGACAACCCGGACTCACTGGCCTTGCTGGATGCGTTGGACCAGTGGCGCCACTCCCTGCAGGACACACCATGACCCAGTATTTCAGCGATGCCAGCTTCAAGTTCCTGCGCGGGCTGGCCCGCCACAACGACAAGACCTGGTTTGCCGAGCACAAGCAGCAGTACGAAGACCATGTACGGCAGCCCTTCCTGCGCCTGATCACCGACCTGCAGCCTGACCTGAGCGAAGTCAGCGCGCACTTCCAGGCCGATCCTCGCACCGTCGGCGGCTCGCTGTTCCGCATCTACCGCGACTCGCGCTTCTCCCACGACAAGGCGCCGTACAAGACCTGGCAGGGCGCACGCCTGTTCCACGAGCGCCGCAAGCAGGTGCCGGCGCCGTCGTATTACATCCACCTGGCACCGGGCGAGAGCTTTGTTGGCGCTGGCATCTGGCACCCCGAGCCGGACGTACAGCGCCGCCTGCGCCAGTTCATCCTCGACAATCCCGGCAGTTGGAAGGCCGCCGCGCACGCGCCAGCCACGCGCAAGCGCTACGAGTTCGAAAGTAGCGAGAAGCTGGTGCGGCCGCCGCGCGGTTTCCCCGCCGACTTCGAGTTCATCGACGACCTCAAGCACCGCAACTGGGTGCTGTGGCGCTCGCTGGACGACGAAACGATGACCGGCCCGCGCCTGCGCCAGACCCTGGCCAAGGACCTGGCCGCACTCGGTCCGTTCGTCGACTACCTGTGCGCCGCGCTGGACCTGGAATTCTGATTGGCGTGGGCTTCACGCAAACCAACCTGGTTTGCGGCACGCTTGGCGGCAACCTTCGACAGGAAGCCGCCATGACCAGCATCCACCTGCAAGTCTGGATCGATGCCCCGCTGGCCACCGTCTACAACGGCCTGGCCAGCGCAGAGGGGCTGAGCCGCTGGTGGATACCGCACCAGCAATCGGTCATCGACGGTGACACCGTGATCAGCCACAACCCGGGTTCCGGCCATGGCGTCGTCGCGCTGAAGGTGCTGGAGATCATTCCCGAGCGCTGCATCCGCTGGGAAGTGATCAGCCGCCACCCGCCACAAAGCCCGGCCTCGGCCTGGACCGGCACCGAAATCCGCTTCGACCTGTCACGCCGGGCCAGCTCCGGCGCCTGGCGCGGGCTGCCGCATGAAGGCGAGCCGTTGACCGTGCTGGAGTTCCATCACCTGGGTTGGAACGGTGACAGCGAATATCTGGGCTTCTGCAGCCAGGCCTGGGCCGAAACCCTGGTGATGCTGCGCCGCTGGGCCGAAGCCAGCATCCCCGCACACCCCTGATATCGAGGACAGCAACGCAATGAAGAGGTGGATACTCGCTACTGTCATCGCCATCGCAGTGCTGCTGGCCGCCTACGTGATCGGCGGCCCCTATCTGGCGATCCGTGGGATCAGCCAGGCCATAGAACAGCGTGACACCGGCAAGCTGGCGCGCCACGTCGACTTCGGCGCGGTGCGGGTCAACATCAAGGCGCAGATCAACGATTACATCGTGCGCCGCGCCGGCAGCGACATGCAGTCGAGTCTGTTCGGCCAGGTCGCGCTGGGCGTGGCCGGCAATCTCACCGGTGCCGGTGTCGACACCTTCGTCACCCCGCTGGGCATTGCTGCCCTGCTGCAGGGGGACAGCCTGTGGAAGCGGGCCATCGGCGATACCGTCGGCGGCGATACCTGGGCACCGCCCTCGCCGGCCAAGCCGTTGGCCAATACCACCGGCCATTACGAATCGCTGTCGCGCTACACCGCCACCACCCATCTGGAAGACGGGCGCAAAGTCGTGTTCGTACTCAGCCGCCAAGGGCTGCGCTGGCGACTGACCAATATCGTGCTGCCACTGGGACAGGCGCCGGACTGACCGGCGCCATCTCCATCAGGCAATCCTGCGCGGCTGCTCCTCGATGACGCTATCGGCGAGGAAAGCCTCCAGCGAATCATCCATCGCCTGCATCCACGGGGTGTGATGCAGCGGCGCCAGCGTGCCAGTCAGCACCGAACGGTAGCTGTAGTTGCGATACCCCAGGATGTCCTCCTTCTTGTCGTGCTTCCACTGCTTGAACAGCGTGGCCACCGCCTCGACATTGAAGTCCGGGTAGTCGGTGGCGTCCAGCAGGTCGCGCACGTATTCGGTCTGGAAGTCGATGTCCTGCTCGGCCGAGGTCGTTGCTTCCTCGCGTGCCAGCCAGGCTTCGCTGTCGGCACGCATTGCCGCGGTCGTCGGCAGCGCCATCTTGCCGAGGATCACATCGCGCGCATACCAGGCCTGCGCATCGAACATGTTGAAGGTGTAGTACTGGTCCTGCATGCCCAAGTAGATCAGCTTGGGGTTGTCGATCCAGAACACGCCCTTGTACAGATCACCCGGGTACAGACGATTGCGCGTGCGCAGGGTCAGCGCATCGGGCAGGAACGGAAAGTGATGCTGGTAGCCGGTGCACAGCACGATCGCGTCCACGTCCTTGCTGCTGCCATCGATGAAGTGCGCGGTGTTGCCTTCAACACGCTGCAGCAAGGGCTTTTCTTCAAAGGCAGCCGGCCAATCGTAACCGGTTGCCGCGCTGCGATAGCTGAAGGTCACCGACTTGGCGCCGTATTTGTAGCACTGCGTACCGATATCCTCGGCCGAATAGCTGCTCCCTACCAGCAGCAGATCCTTGTCTGCGAATTCGCAAGCGTCACGGAAATCATGCGCATGCAACACGCGGCCGGGAAAGCGATCCACGCCCTCGAAGAATGGCGCATTCGGCGTGGAGAAATGGCCGGTTGCAACAATGACCCGGTCGAACTCCTCGGCCAGCAACTCATCCTTCTTCAGGTCGCGGACGGTGACGGTGAATCGTTCGGTTTCTTCCGAATAATCAACCCATTGCACCGCCATGTTGAAGCGAATCTGATCACGTACACCGCTCTTTTCGATGCGGCCCATGATGTAGTCGCGCAGCACAGCGCGTGGCGGATAGGAGGCGATCGGGCGGCCAAAATGCTCTTCAAAACTGTAGTCGGCAAACTCCAGTGCTTCCTTCGGGCCGTTCGACCAGAGGTAGCGGTACATGCTGCCATGTACGGGTTCGCCATAAGCATCCAGCCCGGTACGCCATGTGTAGTTCCACATTCCGCCAAGATCGGATTGCTTTTCGAAGCAGACGATCTCTGGCACTTCAGCCCCACCTCGACGGGCAGATTCAAAGGCACGAAGTTGCGCCAGGCCGCTCGGGCCGGCTCCAAGAATGGCGATACGCATGGTCATTCGGGTTGTTTCTCCTGTGTAGCTGCAGCCGCGTAAACGCGACGGCACTGCGCAAGGGCGCGTTATGCGCCGTGCAGGAGAGACAATGCGTCCGGTCCCGCGCGGCGCGCGAAACACCCGGCCGCCACGCAAGGCAGCGCGAAAGGGAATGGCAGGTACGTTGACGCTACCGGTCGGGGACAGGCCCCGCCCCTGGATCACCGGGTGGGTGCTGTGCGGGAGGGATCTGCTGCATTCGTGCAGATCAGGGCGCGGCAGGATTACCGCTGGTTCAGCTTGGAACCCGCGAAAGCGGCTTCATCCTAGCATGTGGGGAATGTTGGGCTGCAAGGTCGCGCAGACACCGGACTGTGGGAGCGGCGTAAGCCGCGAAGCTGACCAGGCAAAAACAACTGAGACAGCTGCAATTGCACCTTGCCTGCTGACGGATAGATTGCTTGCTTCGCGGCTTACGCCGCTCCCACAACAAACGGCAGCTCTACCCCGGATTGGCGACGCCGTGCGGCACATGGCCGGCGGTAACGTGCTGACGTGCGCTGTCGATGTTGTGCTGCGAATCATCGAAGAAGATATCGGCACCAAAGGCTTCCAGGAACGGCCCCTTGTGGCGACCACCGAGGAACAGCGCCTCATCCAGACGCACGCCCCACTCACGCAGGGTACGGATCACCCGTTCATGCGCAGGTGCCGAACGCGCGGTGACCAGCGCGGTACGGATGGGTGCCGACTCGCCCGGCGGGAATGCCGCCTGCAGGGCATGCAGCGCCGACAGGAAATTGCGGAACGGGCCACCGCTGAGTGGTTCGTGTGCACGCTCGCGTTCGTGGCGACCAAAGGCTTCCACACCCTGTTCGCGCGAGATGCGCTCGCTCTCATCACCAAAGATCACCGCATCACCATCGAAGGCAATACGCAGCTGGGTCTTGGAGCGGCCGGTATCGGTAGCCGCTGCCGAAGCGGCGGCCACCTCCTGTGCGCTCTGCGGCAGGATGGTGGCGGCGGCGATGCCATTGACCAGGGCGCGGCGCACCGAATCCGGGTTGGCCGACAGGAACAGATCGGTGCCGAACGGCTTGACGTACGGCCAGGTCGGCTCGCCGGCGGTGAAGGTGGCGCGCACGATATCCAGCTTGTAGTGCTGGATGGAGTTGAAGATGCGCAGGCCGGTATCGGCCGAATTGCGCGACAGCAGGATCACTTCCACGCGCGGCGTCTCCACCGGCGCTCCATCATTGAGTGCCAGCAGTTTGCGCACCACCGGGAAGGCAACGCCGGGTTTGAGCACATCGTCCTCGTGCGCCCGCTGGTAGGCGGCATAGGCCTCCAGGCCTTCGCGTTCGAACAGGGCGTGGCCTTCTTCGAGATCGAACAAGGCGCGCGAAGTAACCGCAACGGTAAGCAGCCGGGGAGTGTTGTCACCCATGGACGATGAACCCAATACGATCAAGGAACGGGACCCAGTCTACCCGGAAGCGGCGCGCTTCCCCCAATCCCGGATCCCACCAGCCCCGATCCCCGCCCTCAAACCATGAACTGCTCGCTGAGGATGCGCTCTTCGAGGTTGTGCTCGGGGTCGAACAGCAAGGTCACCTGACGCTCACGCGATTCGCGGATGGTCACTTCCACCACATCGCGGGTTTCATGCGAATCGGCAGTGACGCTGACCGGGCGCTTGTAGGGATCGAGCACGCGGAAGCGCACTTCGGTCTCGGCCTTAAGGATGGCGCCACGCCAGCGTCGCGGGCGATACGGCGCCAAAGGGGTCAAGGCGATGGTGTTCGAACCCAGCGGCAGGATCGGGCCATGCGCCGAGTAGTTGTAGGCGGTGCTGCCGGCCGGAGTGGAGACAAGCACACCATCGCAGATCAGCTCTTCCACCCGCTGCTGGCCGTTGAGATCGATGCCGATATGCGCGGCCTGCCGGGTCTGGCGCAACATCGAGACGTCGTTGTAGGCCAGCGAGCCGGTAGTAGTGCCGGATTCGGTCAACGCGATCATTTCCAGCGGGCGCAGGTGGGCTGGTTCAGCCAGGGCCAGACGCTCGATCAAGTCATCTTCGCGATGGTGGTTCATCAGGAAGCCGACGGTGCCCAGCTTCATGCCGAATACCGGTTTGCCCTTGCCGCCGTGGCGATGCAGGGTCTGCAGCATGAAGCCGTCACCGCCCAGCGGGCAGATCACATCGGCCTCTTCCGGGCTATGGTCGCCGTAACGGGCTGCCAGGGTGGCACGGGCCTGCTGTACGGCCTCGACGGTACTGGCGAGGAAAGCAATTCGGGGGGACACGGGCGCGTCTATCGGTTCGGCTTGGAGGGCGAGGATAACCTGCCGATGTGCTGACTGGTGCTTTCGTTTGCTTGGAAACTGAAGGCCAACGGCAACAGCTTGCCCTCACCCCAACCCCTCTCCCGCAGGCGGGAGAGGGGCTACAGCTGCAATTGCGCAGAATGCCTGCGCTCGCGGTGGACTAACCCCTCTCCCGCCTGCGGGAGAGGGGTTGGGGTGAGGGCAAGCTCTTGATTTCTCCAAAAGAAAACGGGCCCTTTCGGGCCCGTTCTCCAAAACCAACAACCTGCCGACTTAAGCGCCGTGCGCCGCCAGCTGGCCCAGACGCTGCACCGCCACCGACACGGTCGGGTAGTCCAGGGTCTTCTGCTCGGCCAGCTCGGCCAGCATTGCCAGGGTGAAGCGCAGGCCGCTGTCATCACGGCCCAACCACGCCGCCACCTTGGCCTCGGCAGTTGCGCCCTTCATCGACAGCACCTGGCCGGTCAGGGCACGCTGATGCGCCGCCAGCTCGTCGCGCAGCACGCCACGGGCCACCGCATGCCAACGGCCGTTGACCTCCAGCGCATCGATCTGCTCGAACAGCCACGGCATCTGCAGGGCTTCGCCCAGGCGGAAGTGAACCTTGGACACGTCGACCGGCTTGAGCTTGCGCGGACGCGCCAGTTCAATGATGTCGAACGCCGGCTCCAGGAACTGCAGTTCGGACAGCTGCTGTGCCAACGCCGCCGGCAAGCCCTTCTCCTTCCATGCCACAACGCTGGCCTCGTAGGCCGGGCGCTGCGAATCCGGCAGCACGCCCGAGGCAACGCGGATGTCGTTGAACGGGCCCTGGTAGCGATCCACCGCGGCAGTGATACCCGGCATCGCGCCCGGACGGGTCAGCAGCCAACGTACGAACGAGCGCTGCAGCTTCCAGATCACTTCCAGCGCATCCACCTGCACCGCTTCGGGCAAGGTGCCGTCGAGCGCGTCGATCTGCGCCCACAGTGCACGTGCATCCAGCGTTTCACGGCTGATGGTGTAGGCCTTGGCAACCTCGGCCACGGTGCGGCCGGTGTCTTCCTGCATGCGCATCAGGAAGGTGGCGCCCATGCGGTTGATGGTCTGGTTGGTCACGGCCGTGGCGATGATTTCGCGCTTCAGGCGGTGACGTTCCATCGCGTCGGCGTACTTCTTCTGCAGCGGCTGCGGGAAGTAACGCAGCAGTTCCTTGGACAGGTACGGGTCTTCCGGGATGTCCGATTCCAGCAGCTGCTGGAAGGCGACGATCTTGGAGTACGACAGCAGCACCGCCAGTTCCGGACGGGTCAGGCCCTGCCCGCGCAGCTTGCGTGCCGACAGCTCGGCGTCGGACGGCAGGAACTCGATCTGGCGATCCAGCAGGCCCTGCTTCTCCAGCGTGCGGATGAAGTGCTGCTTGGAACCCAGGCGCTTGCTGCTCATCCGCTCCATCAGGCTCAGCGCCTGGTTCTGGCGGTAGTTGTCCGTCAGCACCAGCTCGCCCACCTCGCCGGTCATCGAGGCCAACAGCTTGTTGCGCTGGTCCACGGTGAGCTTCTTGGCGCGCACCACGTCGTTGAGCAGGATCTTGATGTTGACTTCGTGGTCGGAGGTATCCACACCGGCCGAGTTGTCGATGAAGTCGGTGTTGAGCAGCACGCCAACCTGTGCGGCCTCGATGCGGCCGAGCTGGGTCATGCCCAGGTTGCCACCCTCGCCCACGATCTTGCAGCGCAGTTCGCCACCGTTGACGCGCAGGCCGTTGTTGGCACGGTCGCCAACATCGGCATTGGTCTCGGTTGCCGACTTGACGTAGGTACCGATACCGCCGTTCCACAGCAGGTCAACCGGTGCCTTCAGCGCGGCATTGATCAGGTCGGTCGGGTTCATCGCCTTGATGCTGGCGTCGATGCCCAGTGCTTCACGCACTTCCGGGGTGATCTCGATCGACTTGAGCGAGCGCGGATAGATGCCGCCGCCCTTGCTGATCAGCTTGCTGTCGTAGTCCGCCCAGCTCGAGCGGGGCACCTTGAACATGCGCGCACGTTCCTTGAACGAGCTGGCAGCCACCGGATTCGGATCCAGGAAGATGTGGCGGTGATCGAAGGCACAGACCAGACGGATGTGCTCGGACAGCAGCATGCCGTTGCCGAACACGTCGCCGGACATGTCGCCGACGCCGACCACGGTGAAGTCCTGCTTCTGGCAGTCACGGCCAAGTGCACGGAAGTGGCGCTTGACCGACTCCCACGCACCGCGTGCGGTGATGCCCATGCCCTTGTGGTCATAACCGACCGAGCCACCGGAGGCGAACGCGTCGTCCAGCCAGAAACCGTGTGCACGGGCGATGCCGTTGGCGGTATCGGAGAACGTAGCGGTGCCCTTGTCGGCAGCGACGACCAGGTACGGGTCGTCCATGTCATGACGCACCACGCCCTGCGGCGGCACGATCTTGTTGTTGACGATGTTGTCGGTGATGTCCAGCAGGCCGTTGATGAAGCGCTTGTAGCAGGCCACGCCCTCGGCGAACCAAGCGTCACGGTCGACCGACGGGTCCGGCAGCTGCTTGGCGAAGAAACCACCCTTGGAGCCGACCGGCACGATCACGGTGTTCTTCACCATCTGCGCCTTGACCAGGCCCAGCACTTCGGTGCGGAAGTCTTCGCGACGGTCCGACCAGCGCAGGCCACCACGGGCCACCGGGCCGAAGCGCAGGTGGGTACCTTCCACGCGCGGGCCGCAGACGAAGATCTCGCGGTACGGGCGCGGCTTGGGCAGGTCCGGCACCTTGGCGGCGTCGAACTTGAAGCTGATGTAGTCGGCCGGACCACCGTCGGCACGCACGCCATCCTTGCGCACCAGGTAGTAGCTGGTACGCAGGGTGGCTTCGATCACGCCGATGAAGCTGCGCAGGATGCGGTCTTCGTCCAGGCTGGACACGCCGTCCAGCAGCTTGACCAGCACCTCGTGCACCAGCGCCATGCGCGCATCACGGTCGCTCTTGCGCGCCTTGACCACGCCCTCGAGCAGCTTGAGGGTGGCAGCGTCGTCACCGGCCAGTAGCTTGAACTGGGCCAGCTGCGCGTCCAGCACTGCCTTGTCGGCCGACGGGGTCGGCTCGAAGCGGGCTTCGAACAGTTCCACGATCAGGCGCGCCAGCAGCGGGTAGCGGTTGAAGGTGCCTTCCACATAGGCCTGCGAGAACGGCACGCCGATCTGCAGCAGGTACTTGCAGTAACCACGCAGCATCGACACCTGGCGCCAGTCCAGGCCGGCGCCCAGCACCAGGCGGTTGAAGCCGTCGTTCTCGGCATCGCCGTGCCAGACGCGTGCGAAGGCGTCGCTGAAGGCGGCATTGGCATGGGCCGGGTCGATCGTGCCGATGGCCGACTCGACTTCGAAGTCCTGCACATACACCGGTGCATCGTCGACCATCAGCTTGTACGGGCGCTCCGCCATCACGCGCAGGCCCATGTTTTCCATCATCGGCAACACGTCGGACAGCGGGATGTCCTTGAGCTGGCGGTACAGCTTCAGGCGCAGGCCGTCGACGTCGTCGCGGCGGATCGCCTGCAGGCTCAGGCGCAGATCGTCCGGACCGGTCAGCGCGTCCAGCTGGGCCACGTCAGCCGCAGCGATTTCAGCGCTGGAATCCTCGATGTAACCGGCCGGCAGGGCCTTGCCGATACGCGAGGCAATGCGCAGGCCTTCGCCTTCGCCATGGCTGCCGACCAGCGCTTCGCGCAGATCGTCCTGCCAGTTGCGCAGCACGTGGGCCAGGCGCTTCTCCATGCCTTCCACGTCCAGCTCCAGGCTCTGCCCGGCCTTGGGGCGCACGATCAGGTGCACCTGGGCCAGCGGCGAGTCACCCAGCACCACGCTGGAATCGACGTATTCGCCCTGCAGGGCGTCCTTGAGCATGCTTTCCACGCGCAGGCGCACGTCGGTGTTGAAGCGCTCGCGCGGCAGGAATACCAGCGCCGAGATGAAGCGACTGAACTTGTCGCGGCGCAGGAACAGACGGCTGCGCACGCGCTCCTGCAGGCCGAGCACGCCCATGGCGGTGCGGAACAACTCGTCTTCGCTGGACTGGAACAGCTCTTCGCGCGGCAGCGACTCCAGGATATGGCGCAGTGCCTTGCCGCTGTGGCTGGACAGGCTCAGGCCCGAGCGTGCCATCACGTTTTCATAGCGCTGGCGCACCAGCGGGATTTCCCACGGGCGGCGGTTGTAGGCGCTGGAGGTGAACAGGCCGAGGAAGCGCTGCTCGCCGATGATCTTGCCCTTGGCGTCGAATTCCAGCACGCCGATGTAGTCCATGTAGCCGCCGCGGTGGATATGCGAGCGGGCATTGGTCTTGGTCAGGATCAGTGCGTCGTGCAGGCTGCTGGTGGCGTTCAGGCCTTCGGCGGCCAGGCCCTTGACCGGGCGCGCGACCATCGTGTCCTTGCCACGCATCAGGCCCAGGCCGGTGCCGTTCTGGGCGACCAGCACTTCTTCCTTGCCCTTCTTCTCCACCTTGTATTCGCGGTAGCCAAAGAAGGTGAAATGGTTGTCGGCGGCCCAGCGCAGGAACTCCTGCGCCTCGGCGCGCGATGCCTTGCTCACCGGCAGGGTACGCTTGCCCAGGTCGTCGGCCAGCGCCAACGCCTTGTCGGTCATCGGCTGCCAGTCATTGACGATGGCACGCACGTCATCCAATGCGGCGGTCACGCGCTTGGCAACCGCGTCCAGCGCCTCGGCCGGCTGGCGATCGATTTCCAGCAGCATCACCGATTCCAGCTTGCCCTCGCCCACGCCGCTGAGCTTGCCGGCCTTGTCGCGCGCGATGCTGATCACCGGGTGGCCCAGCACGTGTACGCCGATGCCCTGCTCGGCCAAGGCCAGCGTCACCGTGTCTACCAGGAACGGCATGTCGTCGTTGACGATCTGCAGCACGGTATGGGCCGACTCCCAGCCGTCCGCCTTCAGCGTCGGGTTGAACACCCGCACATTGGCCTTGCCCGGCTTGCGGGTGCGTGCGAATTCGAGCATGCCGGCGGCCAGCACCGCCCAATCATCGGCCGAGTGCAGGGTGAACTCATCGGCTTCCATGCGCTTGTAGAACGCCGTAGCAAAAGCCACTGCCTGCGCCTGTGCGGCCGCAGCGGGATAACGCTTCCGCAAGGCTGCAAATACCGGTTCTAGCGAGAGGCCGGCTTCTGCGTTGTTCTGCTTCACAGCCGGTTTGGATTTCGTCTTTGCGGACTTGGCAGCACTGTTTTGCGATTTCATGGCAGAGCTTTGGGTGTTGCTCGGTTGGAGAAACCGCGATTGTATCGCTGGTAACAAAAAGAACCTTGCTGCAGGGCCGCATTATCTGCATCGCAATCACGAGTCGAACGCGGGCAACCGCCGCGATTTCACTGATGGCCGATCACACGACAATGTCCGCCACCTGAATCTCATTCGCTCACCGGGCACAGTGAAAGACGAATTACGTTGCGGCGTTTCTAAACTGGACGGTATAGTCCAATGCTTATGCAAACCCCCTCTGCCACCCCCGCGCCAATCGACGCGCGCGACGAGCGCGTGTTCGAAGCCGTGCGTGAGCTGTTGGCGAAGCAAGGAATACGCCTGAGTATGGATGCAATTGCCGCCGCTGCAGGCTGCTCCAAGCAAACGCTGTACAGCCGCTACGGCTGCAAACGCGAATTGCTGCGGCAGGCAATGCGGCTGCATGTATCCAACGCGACTGCTGCCCTGTCGGTATGCGACGAGAAACCGCTGGACCAGACCGTGCTCGATTTCGCCATCGGCTATCTCGAACATCGCAACAAGCCCAACGTCCGTCGCACCGCGCAGTTGATCGGCGCCAGTGTCCACGAGTTCCGTGATGAAGCACGCTTCATGTACCAGGGAAGCACGGAGGCCCTCCGCAACCACGTGGCTGAATGGATGCAAACCGAGATGCAGCGCGGGCGGCTCAAGCATGACGACCCGCAGTTCATGGCCGAGCTGCTGATCAGCATGATTGCAGGCCAGGATTTTGAACGACAGCGCTTTCACACCCCCTACCGCGATGATCCACAGCAGCGTCGCCGCTGGGCCGAATTTGCCACCGACGGTTTTCTACGTGCCTTTGCCTGCACCTACCACGCCGCCGCAGCTCCAAATAAAAACAACACCCGGAGTTTCTCCTGATGACCGCCCCACTCCGCCTCCTCGCTCTCACCTGTGCAGCGACACTGAGCCTTGCCGCCTGTAAGAAACCGCAGGAGCAAGCCGCCCCTCCTCCGCAGGAAGTCGGTGTGGTAGATGCCAAACCGCAGACCCTGCCCCTGCAGCGCGAGCTGGTCGGCCGCCTGTCGCCGTACCGCTCCGCCGACGTCCGCGCCCGTGTCGCCGGTGTGCTGCAGAAGCGCGTCTATGAAGAAGGCAGCACGGTCAAGGAAGGCCAGGTACTGTTCCTGATCGACCCGGCACCGTTGCAGGCCGCGCTGGCCTCCGCCGAGGGTGCACTGGCCTCGGCCCGCGCCACTTACGCCAACGCCCGCGCAACCGCCAACCGCGCCCGCTCGCTGGCACCGCAGAGTTATGTGTCCAAGTCCGACCTGGACAGTGCCGAGGCCGCCGAGCGCTCCTCCGCCGCCGCCGTACAGCAGGCCGAAGCAGCGGTCACCACCGCCCGCATCAACCTTGGCTATGCCCGCGTCACCGCACCCATCGCCGGCCAGGCCGGCAAGCAGCAGGTCACCGAAGGCGCGCTGGTCGGCCAGGGTGATGTGACCCTGCTGACCACCGTGGACCAGATCGACCCGCTGTACGTGAACTTCTCGATGACCGCCGACGAACTGAGCCTGCTGCGTGCGGCCCAGGACAAGGGCGCGGTGGCACTGGCCGGCGACGGCAAGACCACGGTGCAGGTCAACCTGCCCGATGGCAGCGCCTATGCGCACGAAGGCACCCTGGACTTCTCCTCGACCACGGTTGATCCGGCCACCGGCACCGTGTCGCTGCGTGCGCAGTTGCCCAACCCGGACCACATCCTGCTGCCGGGCTCGTTCGTCAGCTTCAAGGCCAACCTGGGCGAGCGCAACAATGCCTTCCTGGTGCCGCAGCAGGCCGTGCAGCGCGACACCCAGGGTGGCTATGTGCTGATCGTCGGCAAGGACGGCAAGGTCGCACGCAAGAACGTCACCCTGGACAACCAGCAGGGCGGCAACTGGCTGGTCTCTTCGGGACTGGCCGCCGGCGACCAGATCATTGTTTCGGGCATACAGAAGGTCAAGGAAGGCGCACCGGCCACGACCAAACCCTGGCAGCCCGACGCCGCCAAGCCTGCCGCGGCAGCGCCGGCGGCAGCACCGGCAAAGAAGGAATAACGGGAAGCCGTCATGCCTAAATTTTTCATCGAGCATCCCGTCTTCGCCTGGGTGGTGGCGATCCTGATCTCGCTTGGCGGCGTGATCTCGATCCTCAACCTGGGTATCGAGTCCTACCCCAGCGTGGCGCCACCGCAGGTGACCGTCACCGCCAACTACCCGGGCGCCAGTGCGTCCACCGCGGAAAAATCGGTCACCCAGGTAATCGAACAGCAGCTGACAGGCATCGACAACCTGATGTATTTCAGCTCGTCGTCGTCTTCCACCGGCCGCGTCACCATCACCCTGACCTTCGACAGCGGCACCGATGCCGATATCGCCCAGGTGCAGGTGCAGAACAAGGTGTCGCTGGCGACCCCGCGCCTGCCCTCGGAAGTGACCAAGCAGGGTGTGGTGGTGGCCAAGGCCAACGCCGGCTTCCTGATGGCCATCGGCGTGCGTTCGGATGACGGTACGGTTGACCGCGATGCGCTGAACGACATCGTCGGTGCACGCGTGCTGGAACAGGTTTCGCGTGTTCCCGGCGTCGGCAGCACCCAGCAGTTCGGCTCCGAATACGCCATGCGCGTATGGCTGAACCCTGAAAAGCTGCAGGGTTACCATCTGTCGGCAACCGACGTGTACAACGCCATCGGCACCCAGAACCTGCAGTTCGCTGCCGGCTCAGTGGGCGGCGACCCGGCCCCCAACGGCCAGGCCTTCACCGCCACCGTGGCAGCCGAAGGCCGCTACAGCTCGCCGGAAGAGTTCGAGAACACCATCCTGCGGGCCAACAATGACGGCAGCGTGGTCAAGCTCAAGGACGTGGCCAAGGTCTCCTTCGGTGCGTCCAACTACGGCTTCGACACCAAGTACAACGGCAAGCCGGTGGCGGTGTTCGCCATCCAGCTGCTGCCCGGTGCCAATGCACTGGACGTGTCCAAGGCCGTGCGCGCGAAGATGGACGAACTGGCCCCGAGCTTCCCGCCTGGCGTCAGCTGGTTCACTCCCTACGACAGCACCACCTTCGTCACCATCTCGATCGAGGAAGTGGTCCACACCCTGGTCGAAGCCATCATCCTGGTGTTCCTGGTGATGCTGGTGTTCCTGCAGAACTTCCGCGCCACCATCATCCCCACCCTGGTCATCCCGGTCGCCTTGCTCGGCACCTTCATGGGCATGCTGGCCATCGGCTTCACCATCAACCAGTTGACCCTGTTCGCGATGGTGCTGGCGATCGGCATCGTGGTCGATGACGCCATCGTCGTCATCGAGAACGTCGAACGCATCATGACCGAGGAAAAGCTCGACCCGAAGCCGGCGACGCAGAAAGCCATGGGCCAGATCACCGGCGCCGTGGTGGCGATCACCGTGGTGCTGGCGGCAGTGTTCATTCCGTCCGCCCTGCAGCCGGGTGCCTCGGGTGAGATCTACAAGCAGTTCGCCTTGACCATCGCCATGGCGATGGCGTTCTCGGCCCTGCTGGCGCTGACCTTCACCCCGGCGCTGTGTGCCGCCTTCCTCAAGCCCACCCACAACGACAACCCGAACTGGGTCTACCGCACCTTCAACAAGTACTACGGCAAGCTGGAAAAGAGCTATGTCGGCACCGTCGGCGGCGTCATCAAGCACTCCCCGCGCTGGCTGATGGTGTTCGCCCTGCTGCTGGTGTTGTGTGGCTTCCTGTTCACCCGTCTGCCGGGCAGCTTCCTGCCGGAAGAAGACCAGGGTTATGCACTGGCCATCGTGCAGCTGCCACCGGGCGCTACCAAGACCCGTACCAGCGCCGTGTTCGATCAGCTGCTGGGCACGTTGCAGGACGAGGAAGCCTTTGAAGGCCTGATGCAGATCACCGGTTTCAGCTTCATCGGCGCCGGCGAGAACGTGGGTATGGCCTTCGTCCGCCTCAAGGACTGGGACGAGCGCAAGGAGACCGCGCCCGAGTTCATCCAGAAGATGAACAAGAAGGCGTACGGCATCAAGGATGCACAGATCTTCTTCGTCAACCTGCCTACCGTGCAGGGCCTGGGCCAGTTCGGCGGCTTCGACATGTGGCTGCAGGACCGCGCCGGTGCGGGCCAGGACGCCTTGATGGATGCGCGCAACACCTTGTTGGGTGCAGCCAGCCAGGACAAATCGCTGGTGGGCGTACGCCCGAACACGCTGGAAAATGCACCGCAGCTGCAGTTGAAGGTTGACCGCGTGCAGGCCCAGGCCATGGGCGTGTCGGTCAATGATGTCTACACCGCCATCCAGATGATGCTGGCGCCGGTGTACGTCAACGACTTCTTCTATGGCGGCCGCATCAAGCGCGTCAACATGCAGGCCGACGCCGCTTACCGCACCGGCCCGGAATCGCTGAACAGCTATTTCGTGCCCAGCTCGCTGAGCAAGGACGCCACCGGCCAGCCGGCGATGATCCCGCTCAGCGCGGTGGTCAAGTCGGAGTGGATCTACGCCCCACCGGCATTGAACCGCTACAACGGCTATTCGGCGGTCAACATCGTCGGCGCCCCGGCCCCGGGCGGCAGCTCCGGCCAAGCCATGAACACGATGGAACGGCTGGTGCATGACGACCTGCCGGTAGGCTTCGGCTTCGACTGGTCGGGCATGTCCTACCAGGAAATCCTCGCCGGCAACGCCGCCACCCTGCTGATGGTCCTGTCGATCGTGGTGGTGTTCCTGTGCCTGGCGGCACTGTACGAGAGCTGGTCGATCCCGGTGGCGGTGCTGCTGGTGGTGCCGGTCGGCATCCTCGGCGCGGTGGTGTTCTCGCTGCTGCGCGGCCTGCCGAACGATCTGTACTTCAAGATCGGCATGGTGACGGTGATTGGTCTGGCGGCGAAGAACGCGATTCTTATCGTCGAGTTCGCGGTGGAACAGCGTGCGGCCGGCAAGACCCTGCGCGAGGCCACCATCGAAGCGGCGCACCTGCGTTTCCGCCCGATCCTGATGACCTCGTTCGCCTTCATCCTGGGCGTGCTGCCGATGGCCATCTCCACCGGCGCCGGCGCCAATGCCCGCCACTCGCTGGGTACCGGCGTGATCGGCGGCATGTTGTTCGCCACGGTGATCGGCGTGCTGTTGATTCCGTTGTTCTTCGTCACCGTACGCCGCGTGCTGGGTGACAAATTGGACGAACAGTCCAAGGAGTACATCGCACGGCACAAGGTGCACGCGATCCAGAAGGACCGCTGATACGAAAAGCCCCGGCATTGCCGGGGCTTTTTTTTATGGCTTTGTGTAGTGCCTAGCCATGCTCGGCAAGGGGCATCACCGGAAAACCCCCAACCGAGCATGGCTCGGCTCTACAGTGGCATCGCTCATCACTGCACGGCTTGTGCCGCGCCCACAACGCTCAGTCCTCCAGCATTTCCATCCACGCTGCCT
>NZ_JBXFWM010000031.1:0-49622 GCF_056856655.1 Stenotrophomonas sp. STEN033 | reverse complement strand
CAAACCCCTGGGGGGGGGCGCGGGGCGCCGTGCCGGTGGCCACTGCCGTCCCCCGCCGCGGGGCGCGCGCCGCCGCACTACCGGTGCAACGCCCAAACAAGGCCCGCCCTGCGCGGGCCTTGTCCGTTTCAGCGTCCCGGCCGCTTTCAGGCGAAAGCAACGCGCCGCGTCGGCCCGCGCTTCGGCTAAACTGCGGCACGGTTTTTGTGTTCCCCGTCGACAACCCGACGCACCTAGACGAGCCTGACCCCCAGACATGACCAATATCGCCAAGATCCACGCCCGTGAAATCCTCGACAGCCGTGGCAACCCCACGCTGGAAGCCGAAGTCACCCTGGCCGACGGCTCGTTCGGCCGCGCCGCCGTTCCGTCCGGTGCTTCGACCGGTACCAAGGAGGCCGTGGAACTGCGCGATGGCGACAAGACCCGCTACCTGGGCAAGGGCGTGCGCAACGCCGTTGCCAACATCAATGGCGCGATCGCCTCGGCCCTGGTCGGCTTTGATGCCGAAGACCAGCAGGGCCTGGACCGCCGCCTGATTGATCTGGACGGCACCGAGAACAAGGGCCGCCTGGGTGCCAACGCGCTGCTCGGTGTTTCGATGGCGGCCGCGCATGCCGCTGCGGCGTCGAAGAAGCAGGCGCTGTGGCAGTACCTGGGCGCCAAGACCGGCGTTGCACCGTCGCTGCCGGTGCCGATGATGAACATCATCAACGGCGGCGCGCATGCCGACAACAACGTGGACTTCCAGGAGTTCATGGTGCTGCCGGTCGGCTTCAGCTCGTTCAGCGAATCGCTGCGTGCTGGCACCGAGATCTTCCACGCGCTCAAGTCGGTGCTCAAGGGCCACGGCCTGAGCACGGCGGTGGGTGACGAAGGCGGCTTCGCACCGGACTTCCGCAGCAACGTCGAAGCGCTGGACACCATTCTGGAAGCGATCGGCAAGGCCGGTTACACCGCCGGCGAAGACATCCTGCTGGGCCTGGACGTCGCCTCCAGCGAGTTCTACGAGAACGGCAAGTACAACCTGGTCGGCGAGAACAAGCGCCTGACCTCCGAGCAGTTCGTCGACTTCCTGGCCGACTGGACCGCGCAGTACCCGATCATCACCATCGAAGACGGCTTGGCCGAGAACGACTGGGCCGGTTGGAAGCTGCTGACCCAGCGCATCGGCAACAAGGTGCAGCTGGTGGGTGACGACCTGTTCGTGACCAACCCGAAGATCTTTGCCGAAGGCATCGAGTCGGGCACCGCCAACGCCATCCTGATCAAGGTCAACCAGATCGGCACCCTGACCGAGACCCTGGAAGCGATCGCCATGGCCGACAAGGCCGGTTATGCCGCCATCGTCTCGCACCGCTCGGGTGAAACCGAAGACACCACCATCGCCGATATCGCCGTGGCCACCACCGCCACCCAGATCAAGACCGGCTCGCTGTGCCGCAGCGATCGCGTGGCCAAGTACAACCAGCTGCTGCGCATCGAGGAAGCCCTCGGCAGCGGCGCGCGCTACGCTGGCCGTGACGCGTTTGTCTCGCTCAAGCGCTGATCGTCATGCGTAATTGGCGCTGGCTGCTGCTGGTGCTGGCGGTACTGCTGGCATTGCTGCAGTACCGCTTCTGGTTTGGCCAGGGCAACTCGGGCGAAGTGATGATGCTCGAGGCGCAGGTGGCCAACCAGAAACGTGACAACGATGGTCTGCAGCAGCGCAACGATTCGCTGGCCGCCGAAGTCCAGGATCTGAAGGACGGCGAGGCGGCCATCGAAGAGCGTGCACGCAGCGAGCTGGGCATGATCAAACCCGGTGAGAAGTTCTACCGGGTGGTCGAGGATGCGCCGGTGGCGGCCCCGGTTGCGCCCGCCGCCACGCCTGCCAATGCAGCGGCAGCAGGGCAGGGCGACCCGCAGTCTCCGCCGGAGAACATCCCATGATCGTGCAGACCTGGGCAGTGGTGCCGGCCGCCGGGCGCGGTACCCGCTTTGGCGGGCCGATGCCCAAGCAATATCTGTTGGCCGAGGGTGAGCCCCTGCTGGCGCACACCTTGCAGGCCTTGCTGTCGCATCCCGGCGTGGCCGGGGTGATGGTGGCCATTGCCGAGAACGACGGCGACTGGCCGGGCTGGAGCTCGTTCGCCGACAAGCCCGTACTGACCTGCGTGGGAGGAGAGACCCGCGCAGCGTCAGTGTTGGCTGGCCTGCAGGCTTTGCCGGACAGCGTGCGTGCCGACGACTTCGTGCTCGTGCATGACGCAGCACGGCCGAATCTGGCGGCCGCTGATCTGAGCCGCCTGCTGGAAGTGGGCCGTGCCGATCCTGTCGGCGGCATCCTGGCGGCGCCTGTGCGCGACACCCTCAAGCGTGCCGGCGACGACGGCGGCATTGATTGCACCGAGCCGCGCGAGCGTCTGTGGCGCGCGCTCACCCCGCAGCTGTTCCGTCGTCATCAACTGACCCGGGCCTTGCTCGATGCGGCTGCAGCCGGCGTTGACGTCACCGACGAGGCCATGGCGATGGAGCGTCAGGGCGTGCGGCCCTTGCTGGTCGAAGGCGCGGAAAGCAATTTCAAGGTCACCACTCCGGCTGACCTGGCCCGTTTCGAATTCGAGCTGTCGCGGCGCGGCAGCTGATCCCTTGCCGGCGCAGTGGCGCCGGCTCTGCCAAGAAGTACCTGCCATGAATTCTCCTGTTTCCTTCCCTCCCATCCGTATTGGCCAAGGCTATGACGTGCATGCCTTCGGCGAGGGTGATCACATCATGCTGGCCGGCGTACGCGTGCCGCACAGCCGTGGCGTGCTGGCGCACAGCGATGGCGACGTCGCCTTGCACGCGCTGTGCGATGCCATGCTCGGCGCGCTGGCGTTGGGGGATATCGGCGTGCATTTCCCGCCTTCCGATGAGCGCTGGAAGGGGGCGGACAGCAGCCGCTTTGTCAGTTATTGCAATGAGCTGCTGCGCGCGCGCGGCTGGGTGGTTGGCAATGTCGACATCACCGTGATCTGTGAGCGTCCCAAGGTTGGCCCGCATGCGCAGGCCATGCGCGAGCAGGTCGCGCAGCTGTTGGCGATCGACCTGGACCGGATCAGCATCAAGGCCACCACCAGCGAGAAGCTGGGCTTCACCGGGCGCGAGGAGGGCATTGCCGCGCAGGCCGTGGCCTTGCTGGTGGCGGCATGACCGCGCTGCCCTTGGCGTTCGGCGCGCCGGTACTGAGCGCTGCGATCCGCAGCGTGCCGGAAGATTTCCAGGTCGACGAAATCCCCGCCTTCGAGGCAACCGGCGAAGGCGAGCACCTGCTGCTGGACATCCGCAAGCGCGGCGCCAATACCGTGGCCATCGCCAGGCAGCTGGCGCAGTGGGCGGGCGTGCCGGAAATGGGCGTGAGCTATGCAGGGCAGAAGGATCGCCATGCGGTGACCACGCAGCGTTTCAGCGTGCACCTGCCCAAGCGGGTTGCGCCGGATCTGGCCCTGCTGGAATCGGACGAATTGAACGTGCTGGCCTCGACCTGGCACAACCGCAAGCTGCAGCGCGGCGCGTTGGCGGGCAACCGCTTCAAACTGGTGTTGCGCGGCGTGCAGGGCGACAAGGCAGCCATTGAGCAGCGCCTGCAGGTCGTCGCCGCGCGCGGCCTGCCGAACTGGTTTGGTGAGCAGCGCTTTGGCCGCGATGGCGGCAATGTGCCGGCAGCACTGCAGATGTTTGCTGGCCGCCGTGTGCGCAAGGACCAGCGTTCGATGCTGTTGTCGGCCGCGCGCTCGGCCTTGTTCAACCGCGTGCTGGCCGCACGGGTGGAGCAGGGTAACTGGGACGCCGCGCTGGAAGGCGAAGTGTGGATGCTGGATGGCAGCCGCTCGGTGTTCGGTCCGGAGCCGATGACGGATGTGTTGGCCGAGCGTCTGGCACGTTTCGACATCCATCCCAGTGCGCCCTTGTGGGGTGTGGGCGAGCTGCGTTCGAGCGATGCCGCACGGACGCTGGAAGAGCAGGCGCTGTCCGATGCGCAGGCCCTGGCCTTGCGCGCCGGGTTGGAGCAAGCCGGGCTCAAGCAGGAGCGACGCTCGCTGCGGCTCAAGCCTTTGTTGATGCAGCACCAATGGCTGGCCGAGGACGTACTGGAAGTGTCGTTTGCGCTGCCGTCCGGCTGTTACGCCACCGCGGTGCTGCATGAACTGGGCGCAGTGACCGATGCCAGCCGCAATGAAATTGCCGGCGGCCCGGCACCTGACGCCGAACCATCCAGCGAAGAAAGCGCCGCCGACTGATTGGCCGTGGCGTAGCCCGGGTAAGCGCAGCGCTCCCGGGAGGCAGGGGCCAATGGTGCCTCAAAGCCTCATGTGAACAACCCCGGGTGCGCTGCGCTTACCCGGGCTACAAAGCTACAACGCGGTTCCCGCCGCCTGCCTTGGTCGTTTCAGCGGTTGGCCAGCAGCACCAGTACCGCGCCGGTTCCGCCCTGGGTGGGCGGTGCGGAGTGAAATGCGAGCACATCATTGCGTTGACGCAGCATGCGGTCGACCAGGTTCTTCAATACCGGCGCGCCGCCATCTGACTGCAGGCCCTTGCCGTGGATGATGCGCACGCAGCCGTGTTCATGCGCCCGTGCCTCCAGCAGGAATTGGCGCAGCAGGTTTTCGGCCTGGGCGGCGGTGGCGCCGTGCAGGTCCAGTTCGTCCTGTACGGAATACTGGCCTCGCTTGAGCCGCTGGAACATCTGCGGCGGCAGATTGTCGCGGCGGTAGCTGGCATTGTCGCCGGCTTCCAGGGGTTTGCTGGAACGTAACAGGCGGGCGAATTCACCCAATGCCTCGGATTCATCCTGCTCGGCCATGCGCGCGCGCGGCTTGGGCCGTGGCTTGCCCGCAGCCGGTGCCTCCATCTGGCGCATCGGCGTTACCTCGCCAATGGCCGAACGGAACAGTGCGGCGTCATCTTCTTCATCTGGGTACGACATTTGTACAGCGTAACGTGCGCACAGTCGCAGGCAAGCCCTGCGGGGGTGGAAAGTGCCGCGGCGCATTCCGGTATCATGGTTGCTCAGGTCGGTCCGTCACGGTGATGTACTAACCGGAGGTTCCGGCGATTGCGGCGCTGAGTGGGAGCGTCGCGTGTTGATCCAGTAACCCAGGCCTTTAATGCGCGTACTTGTATCAAATGACGATGGTGTGGACGCCCCCGGCATCAAGATGTTGGCCGAGCAGCTCCGCAGCGCCGGACATGAAGTCACCGTGGTGGCACCGGACCGTGATCGCTCCGGCGCCTCCAACTCACTCACGCTGGATCAACCGGTGCGTCTGCGCCGCATTGACCACTACACCTGCGCGGTCGCGGGCACGCCTACCGACTGCGTGCACCTGGCGTTGACAGGCATGCTCGAGTACGAGCCGGACATCGTGGTGTCTGGCATCAACAATGCCGCCAACCTCGGCGACGACGTGATCTATTCGGGCACCGTGTCGGCAGCGATGGAAGGGCGCGGTCTCGGCCTGCCGTCGGTGGCGGTGTCGCTGGTCACGCACAAGCATGAAGCCAAGCATTTCCTCAGCGCCGCACGCGCCGCGGTGGAAATCGTGTCCCGGCTCATCGCCGATCCCCTGCCAGCCGACACCATTCTCAACGTCAACGTGCCGGACCTGCCCTGGGACGAGATCCGCGGCTTTGAAGTTACCCGGCTTGGCAACCGTCATCGTGCCGAAGCCTGTGTCCCGGCAACCGACCCGCGCGGCAATACCGTGTACTGGATCGGCCCGGCCGGCAGCGAGCAGGACGCTGGTCCTGGCACCGATTTCCATGCCGTGCGTACCGGGCATATTTCGATCACCCCGATCCAGGTCGACCTGACCCGCTATTCGGCGCTGGAAAAGGTCGCCAGCTGGGTGGGTGGGCTGACCGAAACCCTGGGGAAGCCTGAATGACGCCGCGCCTGCGCCTGCAGCCGGAGGCCGTGGGTATCGGCATGACCTCGCAGCGGGTGCGCGACCGTCTGGTGGATCGGCTGCGCGAAGTGGGCATCGCTGACGAGCCCACGCTCAACGCCGTGCGGGTGGTGCCACGCCATCTGTTCATTGATGAGGCGCTGGCCTCACGCGCCTACGAGGACACCGCTCTGCCTATCGGCCATGGCCAGACCATCTCCCAGCCCTGGGTGGTGGCGCGAATGACCGAGGTGGTGCTGGCGGTTGCGCCGAAAAAGGTACTGGAAGTTGGTACCGGCTCGGGCTACCAGGCCGCCATTCTGGGGGCGCTGGGGCTGGAGGTGTTCACCGTCGAGCGTATCGGCGACCTGCTGCGGCAGGCGCGCAAGCGTTTCCGGCATCTGGGCATGAACATCCGTACCAAGCATGACGACGGCCGCATCGGCTGGCCCGAACACGGGCCGTACGATGCCATCGTGGTGACCGCGGCTGCGCCGGCGCTGGTGGATGCCTTGATCGACCAGTTGGCCGTGGGCGGGCGCCTGGTGGCGCCGGTTGGCGGGCCGGGTGGACAGGTGTTGTTGCAACTGACCCGGCAGGCCGATGGCACCATTACCCAGGAAGAACTGGCACCGGTGAGTTTCGTACCGTTGTTGCCGGGCATGCTGGACTGAGAACAGGACTACTCACGGAATGAAGATCTTCGGGCCGTTATACGACCGCGCCATGGTATGGGCCGCCAATGAGCGCGCGCCTACCTATTTGACTGTGCTCAGTTTCATCGAGGCCATCATCTTCCCGGTGATGCCGGAAGTGATGCTGATGCCGATGTGCGTGGCGCAGCCGCGCAAGGGCTGGCGCTTCGCGACGCTGAGCCTGATTGGCTCGATGGCCGGTGCGATGGTCGGTTATGCACTGGGTCATTATGCGTTCGAGGTGCTCAAGCCGATGTTCGAGGCGATGGGCATGCTGCCGGCCATTGAAAGCGGCATCGCGACCCTGCAGGCCAAGATGGCGGAGTCGCCGTGGGCGGTGTTTACCTTCCTGGTGCTGGGTGGCTTCATGCCCATCCCGATGAAGGTCTTCACATGGGCCTCGGGTATCGTCGGCGTGCCGCTGCCGCAGTATGTGTTGAGCATGCTGGTTGGGCGCGGCAAGCGGGTTTATTTGTTGGCGGCGGTGATCCGCTTCGGCGGCGCACAGGCGGCTGAACGGTTGCGGCGCTGGATTGAGCCGCTGGGCTGGATTGCCACCGCATTGGTGGTGGGCCTGGTGGCATGGCTGGTCTGGAGGGCTAAATTCGCATGAATGCATTGATGTTGGGCAAGGGCTTGGGCAGGGCACTGGCTGTTCTGGCCGTGGTCTCGTTGGCGGCGTGCGGTACCGCCACGGTAGTGAAGCCCTCGGGCGGTAGCTCGGGCACGTCCACCTCGACCACGCCGCGCACCTCCGTGGCCAAGCCTGGGCAGACCGCAATCGTGCGACGTGGCGATACGTTGTTCGGCATTGCCCGGATCAACAACATCACCCCGCGTGATCTCGCGGCCTGGAATGGCCTGTCCGAGCCTTACACGATCTACCCGGGTCAGGCCCTGCGGCTGTACCCGGGCGGTGCGACGGCCAGTCGGCCGGCGGGCACCGGCTCGACGACGAGCACCACCCGTCCGGCTACGCCGCCACCGGCAGCGACGCCTACGCCGGTCAACAGTGGCATTGCCTGGCGCTGGCCGGCTGACGGTGCCCTGGTCGGGCGCTTCGTCGCCGGTGAAGCCACCAAGCAGGGCGTGGATATCGCAGGCAGCAGTGGTCAGGCAGTGCGTGCCGCGGGCCCTGGCGTGGTGGTGTACTCCGGCGCTGGCCTGGTGGGCTATGGCGAGCTGATCATCATCAAGCACAACGACCAGTGGCTGTCGGCCTATGGCCACAACCGCAAGCGCCTGGTCAATGAAGGTCAGAGCGTCAAGGCCGGTGACCAGATTGCAGAGATGGGCCGTACGGGCACCTCGCGCGACATGCTGCACTTCGAGATCCGCTACAACGGCAAGCCGGTTGATCCGCTGGTCTATCTGCCGAGCCGCTAGATGTCTGCGGTCCCGTCCTGATCATCGGGCGGGACCCGCAGCAGATGTGTCAGACCCAATAGTCGAGGGCGGTGCCGGGATTGCTTCGGTGCCGTGATCGCATCCATGTTTGAAGAGGGGGCAGATGCAGAAGCCGAGGTACTGGTTCCAGGCCGCAAGTAATGGGCAAGGTTGGAGCTGGCCCCTGGCCTGGCAGGGCTGGGTGGTATACGCGCTGGTGGCAGTCCTGTTGCCGGCAGGCTTTCTGTTGTTTCCGCCCACGACCAGCCCGGTCGCGTTCGCCGGCTTCCATGCTTGTGTGGCCCTGTCGACGCTGCTGGTGTGTTGGCTGAAAGGTGAGCCGCTGGCTCGCTAGATCGCAACTCCTGTAGTGCCGAGCCATGCTCGGCAGCCGCTTTCCCGGTGCTGCGCCAGCACGCAGCGGACTCGTGGGAGCGGTGTAAGCCGCGAAGCTGATGAACCATCTGATGCATTGCCTGTAAGGCCCTTGCCGAGCATGGCTCGGCACTACAGGGAGGCATTTGGCCTCGCCAGCAGGTTCTGCGGATCAGGCGTTGTTGGGATTGCCGACGGCCTGCACGCTGACTGATCGTCAGCTTCCGCTCCCACAATAATGCACCGGCGCAGCGTGGCTGCGCGCTACGGGGTGCTTTCCAGGATGATGGCCATCACCACGCGGCGGTTTTCGCCGGCCAGCACGTTGTACGTGCGTGCGGCCGAGGCGTTGTTCATCACCTCGATGCCAATGCCACGGGTCAGGCAGGCCGCCATGATCGCGGCCGGCGGGAAGATCTGCTTCTCGCCCGTACCCAGGATCACCAGCGCTGGATTCAACTCCAGTGCTGCCTCCAGATCCTCGGCACGCAACTCGGCCACCGACGCAACCGGCCAGTCCTCTATAAGGTTGTTCGGCGCAAGGATGAAGCTGCGACTCAGTGCGCGGTCATTCACCTGCGCATGGTGGCCATCGGCCGAGCGCAGGGAGTAGGTGTAATCGGGAAGTTCGCGACTGAACTGCATGGATATTCCTCGGCGATCAGCCGCGCGGCAGTACGATCTGGCGCTTTTCCTTGGCCGGGCGGTACAGCACGGCAACATGACCGATGCGCTGCACCAAGGCGGCGCCGCTGGCCTGGATCAGCTCATCGATCAGCGCGTCGCGGGCCTCGCGGTCTTCTGCTGCAACCTTCACCTTGACCAGTTCGTGGCGTTCCAGCACCTCATCCAGCTCGGCCAAAAAGGCCGGGGTGACCCCTTTGCCGCCGATCTGCAGCAGTGCTTTCAGGTCGTGCGCAATGCCGCGCAGGAATCGGTTCTGGGCCGAGGTCAGGACGATGGACATGCAGGACTACAGGTAATCAAGGGGGTTCAGGGTATCATGACCACCCCTGTGAGCCCCATTGCCGATGCCTTCCCGTAGCAAAAGCAGCCAGCGCTGGCTGAAAGAACACTTTTCCGATCCTTTTGTGAAAAAGGCCCAGAAGGAGGGCATGCGCTCGCGCGCGGCCTACAAGCTGGAGGAGCTGCTGGAGCGTGACCGCCTGCTGAAGCCGCACATGGTGGTGGTCGATCTGGGCGCCGCGCCCGGGGGCTGGTCGCAGCAGGTGCGCAGGCAGATGGGCGACACCGGTCGCGTCCTGGCCCTGGACATTCTGGAGATGCCGCCGCTGGCGGGCGTGGAGTTCCTTCACGGGGACTTCAGGGAAGAAACCGTCCTATCGCAGTTTGAAGCCATGCTCGGCGATCAGCCAGTGGACCTTGTGCTGTCGGATATGGCCCCCAATAAGAGTGGTATGGATGCGGTTGACCAGCCGCGGATGATGCACCTGGCGGAGTTGGCGATGGATTTTGCCGACAACCACCTCAAGCCCGGTGGGGCGTTCCTGATCAAGTTGTTCCAGGGCGTCGGCTTTGATGACTACGTGCGTGAACTGCGCCGTCGTTATGAAAAAGTCGCCATCCGCAAGCCGGATGCTTCGCGCAAGCGTTCACCTGAGGTTTATGCCCTCGGGCAGGGCAAGCGCAGCCAGATGAAGTAAGCTCAACCATACGACTTATCAGAAATTAGTATCTAGAGGGACACCGGAGCCGATGAGGATGAACGACCTGACCAAGAACCTCCTGTTGTGGGTGGTTGTCGCCGTCGTGCTGATGGTGGTGTTCCAGAGCTTTGCCCCGCGCAGCGGCGCAGCGGCTGCTGGCGACGCCCGCAACTACACGCAGTTCCTGCAGGAAGTGGACGCGGGCCGGATCAAGTCGGTCGAATACACCGACAAGACCACCCTCACCACCAACCATCTGCGCTTCAAGCGCGCTGACGGTTCCGACGGTGCCCTGTATGCACCGGCCGACCCCAAGCTGCTGGACCAGCTGTATTCCAAGAATGTTGAAGTTGCCCGTCAGGAACCGGCTGGCCCGAGTTTCTGGGGCATCGTGCTGCAGTTCCTGCCGATACTGCTGCTGATCGGCTTCTGGATCTTCATGATGCGGCAGATGCAGGGCGGTGGCGGCGGCGCCAAGGGCGCGATGTCCTTCGGCAAGTCCCGCGCCAAGCTGCAGGGCGAGGACCAGATCAAGGTCACCTTTGCCGACGTCGCCGGCTGCGACGAGGCCAAGGAAGAAGTCGGTGAACTGGTCGAGTTCCTGCGTGACCCCTCCAAGTTCACCAAGCTGGGTGGCAAGATTCCGCGCGGCGTGCTGATGGTCGGCCCGCCGGGTACCGGCAAGACCTTGCTGGCCCGCGCCATCGCCGGCGAGGCCAAGGTGCCGTTCTTCGCCATTTCCGGTTCGGACTTCGTCGAGATGTTCGTCGGCGTCGGTGCCAGCCGCGTGCGCGACATGTTCGAGCAGGCCAAGAAGCACGCGCCTTGCATCATCTTCATCGACGAAATCGATGCCGTGGGCCGTCACCGCGGCTCGGGCATGGGCGGTGGCCACGATGAGCGCGAGCAGACCCTGAACCAGATGCTGGTCGAGATGGACGGCTTCGAGGGCGGTGAGGGCGTGATCGTGATCGCCGCCACCAACCGTCCGGACGTGCTGGACAAGGCGCTGCTGCGCCCGGGCCGTTTCGATCGCCAGGTCATGGTCGGCCTGCCGGACATCAAGGGCCGCGAGCAGATCCTGCGCGTGCACCTGCGCAAGGTGCCGGCTGCCGATGACGTGCGTCCGGAAGTGCTGGCACGCGGCACCCCGGGTTTCTCCGGTGCCGACCTGGCCAACCTGATCAATGAAGGCGCCCTGTTTGCGGCTCGTCGCAACAAGCAGGAAGTCGACATGAAGGACTTCGAGGACGCCAAGGACAAGATCTACATGGGTCCGGAACGTCGCAGCATGGTCATGCGCGAGGATGAGCGTCGCAACACCGCTTACCACGAGTCCGGCCACGCCGTCGTCGCCATGTCGCTGCCCAAGGCCGACCCGGTGCACAAGGTCACCATCATGCCGCGCGGCTGGGCGCTGGGCGTGACCTGGCAGTTGCCGGAGCACGACCACATCAGCAAGTACCGCGACCGCATGCTGGAAGAACTGGCGATCCTGTTCGGCGGCCGTATTGCCGAGGAGATCTTCGTCGGTGAAATGTCGACCGGCGCTTCCAACGACTTCGAGCGTGCGACCAAGCTGGCCCGTGGCATGGTCACCAAGTACGGCATGTCCGATGTGATGGGCACCATGGTCTACGCTGATGAAGAAGGCGGCTATGGCATGCACAGCAAGACCATTTCCGAGGCGACCCAGCAGAAGGTGGACGCGGAAATCCGGCGCATCCTCGACGAGCAGTACCAGGTTGCCTACAAGATCCTGGAAGAGAAGCGCGATATCGTCGAGGCGATGACCGCTGCGCTGCTGGACTGGGAGACCATCGACGCCGAGCAGGTCAAGGCGATCATGGAAGGCCGCAAGCCGTCGCCGCCTGCGGGTTGGGTGGACAAGGGCGGCAACAACGACCGTACCGACGACGGCAAGGGCGGCGACGCTCCGCAGCCGGTCACGCCGATCACCGACCCTGCCGGCCAGCACTGAGCCGGCAGCGTCGAGGCAACAGCAACGGGCCGGTCTTCCGGCCCGTTTTCATATGCGCCTGCGGTCAGGCTGGGCGAGAATAGCGGGACTTTGGTTTTCTCTGGTTATGCCTCATGAATGATTCCGCGCCGCCGCCCAAGGCACCCTCGGCCAACGTGCCGGAGATGATCATCGCCACCGTGGCCGGCGTCGGTTTCGGGGTGAAGACCAACAACTTCCTGGCCGGCATCTTCATTGGCGTGGTGCTGGGCGTGATCCTCAGCCTGATCGGCAGCCGGATCCGCGCCCGCAACAAGGATTGAGCGGTTGCCGCGCTGTCCCGAGCCTGTCCATGCGCGCGTTTGGGCGTGGCTGCGCTGGCTTAAACTAGCGGCTGTTGCAGTGTGCTGGAGCGCCCATGTTTGATGTTCATCCCACCCTGGAGTGTGGCGACCGTACGCTGCGGCTGGATCGGCCGCAGGTGATGGGTATCGTCAATGTCACTCCGGATTCGTTTTCCGATGGTGGCCAGCATGCGGATACTGCCGCCGCCGTCGCATACGCATTGGCGTTGGTGGAACAAGGTGCCGATCTGCTTGATATCGGTGGCGAATCCACCCGTCCGGGGGCAAGCCCGGTATCGGTGCAGGAAGAGATCGATCGGGTCGTGCCGGTAATCGAAGCCTTGCTCCCGCAGGTGGCGGTGCCGCTGAGTGTGGATACCTTCAAGCCGGAGGTGATGCGCGCCGCGTTGGCCGCTGGCGCGCACATGATCAACGACGTGCAGGCCCTGCAGCAGCCTGGGGCAATGGAGGTGGTTGCCGCGTCGAAGGCGGCAGTGGTGCTGATGCACGCGGTGGGCGGGCCGTACGATGCAGGCATTGCGCAGGCCTACGTTGACGTTGCCGGCGATGTGCAGCGTTTCCTCGCCGAGCGGATCTTTTCCGCCGAAATGGCGGGCATCGGGCGCAAGCGGTTGCTGCTGGACCCGGGTTATGGCTTCAACAAGGACACTGCGCAGAACTTCGCCCTGCTTGCTGCACAGGACCGCCTGAACGATCTGGGCGCACCGTTGCTGGCGGGTTTTTCGCGCAAGCGCTGCATCGGTGATGTCACCGGTCGGCTGCTGGCCAGCGAACGTGTGGCCGGTTCGTTGGCCGCGCACCTGCTGGCAGTGCAGAAAGGTGCGATGGTGGTGCGCGTGCATGACGTCGCTGCGACCGTCGATGCGCTCAAGGTGCTGGCTGCGTTTGATGCGGTGCCGGCCCCGCGGGCTGCCAGTCCGGCTATGCCGCGTTGGCCGGACGAGGATTGATGGGTATCGATCAGCGCCCCTTGGCCGTTGCCCTGATGGGGCCGACCGCCTCCGGCAAGACCGCTGCGGCCATTGCCCTGGCCAAGGCTTACGACGGCGAGATTGTCAGCGTCGATTCGGCCCTGGTCTACCGTGGCCTGGAGATCGGTGCGGCCAAGCCCGATGCCATCGAGCAGGATGGCATCCGCCATCACCTGCTGGATCTGCGTGATCCCTGGCAGACCTATTCGGCGGCTGAATTTTCGGCGGATGCGACCGAGGCCGTGCGTGACATCGTTGCGCGCGGCAAAGTACCGATCCTGGCGGGCGGTACCGGCCTGTATTTCCGCGCGCTGCTGCAAGGCCTGTCGCCGATGCCGGAGGCCGATCCCGGCCTGCGGGCGACCATTGCCGCCGAGGCGGAGGTCTGCGGCTGGCCGGCCTTGCATGCGCAATTGGCGGAGGTCGATCCGGTGGCTGCGGCGCGCATCCATGCCACCGACCCGCAGCGTATCCAACGGGCACTGGAGGTGTATCGCTTGACCGGCAAGCCGATCAGCCATTGGCAGGCGATGCCGGGAATCGCGCGCCTGCCCGCGCGGGTGCTGAAACTGGTGCTGGCGCCGGCCGATCGCGCCGTGTTGCATCAGCGCATCGAGCGCCGTTTCGACCTGATGCTGGAGCGCGGTTTCCTGGATGAGGTGCGGGCACTCCGCGCGCTGCCGCAGATGGCAGCGGTAGCCGCTCCCTTGGACCTGCCAGCGGTACGTGCGGTGGGTTACCGGCAGGCCTGGCAGTTCCTGGACGGGCAGGGCACAGCCGCCGAGTTCCGCGACAAGGGCGTGTTCGCCACCCGCCAACTGGCCAAGCGCCAGCTCACCTGGCTGCGTAGTGAGCTGGATGCGCGCTGGTTTGACCCTGTTCGGGACATGTCTGGTGTGCGGAACGCGGTTTCCCGCTTTGTGGAAGGCTGAGCGGGCGCGCGGCGGTGTACCATCGGGGTTCCGGACGGGCAGGGGATGCCGCCATCGGTCCGGTCCATAAAAACAATAACGAGGAGTAGACGATGTCCAAGGGGCAGTCTTTGCAGGATCCGTTTCTGAATGCGTTGCGCCGCGAGCGCGTGCCGGTTTCGGTGTACCTGGTGAATGGCATCAAATTGCAGGGCACGATCGAGTCGTTTGACCAGTTCGTGGTGCTGCTGCGCAATACCGTCAGCCAGATGGTCTACAAGCACGCCATTTCCACCGTGGTGCCGGCGCGCAACGTGCGCGTGGGGCCGGGTGGTGGCTACGTGCAGTCGGGTGATGGAACTCAGGCAAGCGATGACGATATCGACAACGAATAAGCAGGTGGCGGCGCATGTTTGACCGCTCGAAGAAGGGCGAACATGCGCTGTTGATCCAGCCGCATGTTGGCCGGTTGGAAGAAGATGTACTGGAGGAGTTCACCGATCTGGCGCGCTCGGCCGGGGCGAGCATTGCCGCGACCATCAGTGCGCGCATGGACAGGCCGAACCCCTCCACCCTGATCGGCAGCGGCAAGCTGGAGGAAGTGAAGGCTGCCGCCGATGCCACTGGCGCCGATCTGGTGCTGGTGAACCATCAGCTCAGCCCGGTGCAGGAGCGCAACCTGGAGCGCTACCTGGAACGCCGGGTCATTGATCGTACCGGGCTGATCCTGGACATCTTCGCCCAACGTGCGCACAGCCATGAAGGCAAGCTGCAGGTCGAGCTTGCCCAGCTGCGGCATATCGCCACGCGGCTGGTCCGTGGCTGGACCCACCTTGAGCGTCAGCGCGGTGGTTCCATCGGCCTGCGTGGCCCGGGTGAAACCCAGCTGGAAACCGACCGTCGTCTGCTGCAAAAGCGGGTGGAACAGCTGCAGAAGCGGTTGGAAAAGGTCGAGGTGCAGCGCACCCAGATGCGTCGCGCGCGCGTGCGCAGCGAAATGCCGCGTATCGCGTTGGTTGGCTACACGAACGCTGGCAAGTCCACGCTTTTCAATGCCTTGACCGGCGCAGGTGCGTACGCGGCCGATCTGCTGTTTGCGACCTTGGACCCAACCGTGCGGCGTATCACGCTGCCCGGCGGCAACGCGATGCTGGCTGACACCGTCGGTTTCGTGCGCGACCTGCCCCACGATCTGGTGGCGGCGTTCCGCTCGACCCTGTCCGAAGCGCGTGAGGCGGATTTCCTGCTGCATCTGGTCGATGCCGCTGATCCGTTGCGCGAGGAGCGTATCGCCCAGGTCGATGAGGTATTGGAGGCCGTAGGCGCGGGTGACCTGCCGCAGTTGCTGGTGTTCAACAAGATTGATCGCATCGAAGGTGCCGAAGTGCGCCACGACGCACAGGATGGCGTGCCGGATGAATCACGGCGCGAGCGGGTATGGGTTTCCGCGCGCGATGGCCGTGGGCTGGAGCTGCTGCAATCGGTACTGGGCAAGCGTCTGGGCCTGCAGCATGTCACCGGCCAGATCCGTCTGCCGCCAAGTGCTGGCCGCCTGCGTGCGCGCCTGCACCAGCTGGAAGTCATCCGCAGCGAACAGGCTGATGAAGAAGGTTGGCTGATCGATGTGGATATCCCGATTGCCGAAGCCGAGAAGCTGGCGGCAAGCGAAGACGGCGCGGTGATCCGCCCGCTGTTGCCGGAAAAGCTGCCCGAATGGTGATTCGGGCGGAAAGAGACAGCCGGCCTCGTGCCGGCTGTCTTGTTTGTGGGAGCGGCGTAAGCCGCCAAGCAAGGGTTCCCGAAGCTGGTAGCACCCGTGCAATCTGGTGATTTGTGGGCTTCGCGGCTTACGCCGCTCCTACAACTCCCACGCGGGTGTCATCTGCGGTAAAACATAAGGGTTTTCGTCCAGCCCCCTATCGCAATGTCCAATCCAACCGATGCCGAACTCAATGCTCTGGCCGCCGCGCTCGGCGAACGCCTGCGGCACGCCGCCCTGCAGTTGGTAACCGCGGAAAGCTGCAGCGGCGGCTGGATTGCCAAGAGCATGACCGATATCGCCGGCTCCTCTGCGTTTTTTGACTGCGGCATGGTGGTCTACAGCTACGAAGCCAAGCAGCGCCTGCTTGGCGTCCGCGCGCAGACCCTGGAGCAGTTCGGTGCGGTCAGTCGTGAAACCGTGCTGGAAATGGTGGCCGGCGCGTTGATCAACTCCGGTGCGGGCATCGCGGTGGCGGTGACCGGCATCGCCGGCCCCGGCGGCGGTAGCCCGGACAAACCGGTCGGCAGCGTCTGGATAGGCTGGAAGCGCCGCGGTGGCTACGCGCGTGCGCAGTTGTTCCAGTTCGATGGCGACCGTGATGCCATACGGCGGCAAACCGTAGCGGCGGCATTGCGGGGCATCGACGAGCATCTGTGACATGCTGGTCCGGCCACCAACCGGGATAAGTTGCGATGTGGGAAACACTGGGCACGGTACGTGATCTGGGCCGCTTGCAGGAGATAGCGGCAGTCCTGATCCGCTATGGATTCGGCGACGTGGTGCGGCGTACGGGCCTGGCTTCGGTACTGGAACGCGCGGGCCGGCTGGTGCGCTGGAACGACAGCCAGCAGATGCTGCGGATGACCGCGCCAGTACGCGTGCGCAGCGCGATGCAGGAACTGGGGCCAACCTTCGTCAAGCTTGGCCAGGTGCTGGCCACGCGCGTGGACCTGTTGCCGCCGGAGTGGATCGCCGAGCTGTCCGAGCTGCAGAACGCAGTGCCTGCGCTGCCCTATGCCGCGATCCGCGAGCAGCTGGAGGCCGATCTGGGAGCGCCTCCAGCGCAGGTGTTCGCCTTCTTGGATGAAACCCCGATGGCTGCCGCCTCCTTGGCGCAGGCGCATCGCGCACGTCTGCACGACGGCCGCGAAGTGGTGCTGAAGGTGCGCAGGCCCGGCATTCGCGACGTGGTTGAAGCAGACCTTCGGCTGCTGGCGCGGTTGGCTGAGATCGTCGAGGCACGCCTGCCGGATCTGCGCCGCTATCGGCCGGCGGAAGTGGTGCAGCAGTTCACCCAGTCGCTGCGCAGCGAGATGGATTTCGCCGCCGAATGCCGCAATTCCGAGCGCATCGCACGCAACTTCGATGGCCGCGATGACATCCTGATTCCCGGCGTGCACTGGCAGTGGACCTGCGAAAGCCTCAACGTGCAGGACTTCGTTGATGGCATTCCCGGCCGCAAGCTGGAGGCCGTCGACGACGCCGGTCTGGATCGTGCAGCGCTGGCCCGGCGTGGCGCCGATATCGTGCTGAAAATGGTGCTGGAAGACGGCTATTTCCATGCCGATCCGCATCCCGGCAATATTTTCTACATGCGCGACGGCCGCATCGGCGTGATCGACTTCGGCATGGTCGGTGCGCTGTCCGAAGCGCGCCGTTTCCAGGTCGCGCAGCTGCTGCACGGGCTGGTCGAGCAGGAGCCGCAGGTGGTTGCCGACGTACTGCTGGACTGGGCCGGCGGCGTGGAGGTGGATGAAGCGCGCCTGCAGCAGGACATCAGCCAATTCGTCGATCAATACCGCGGCGTACCGTTGAAGGACCTGCGCATCGGCCTGATGCTCGGCGACATCACCCAGTTGCTGCGCAGCTACAGCCTGACCTTGCCAGCCGACCTCGCGCTGATGATCAAGGCCTTCCTGACCCTGGAAGGCATGGGCCGGCAGCTGGATCCGGACTTCGACATGGCCAGTGCGGCGCGCCCATTCCTGGAACGGGTGGTGCTGCAGCGCTATGCGCCCAAGGCGCTGCTCAAGCGTGGCCGCCGCAGCCTGCTTGGGATGTTGGATCTCGCCGGTGAACTGCCGCGCGATCTACGCCGGCTGGTGCAGGCTGCAAGGCGCGGGCAGTTGAAGCTGCGCGTGGAAACCACGGCGTTGCAGGGCTTTGGCGATCAGGTGAACCGCGCCGCCAACCGCCTGGTGGTCGGTGTCATTACGGCTGCCTTGATCATTGGCTCCTCGATCGTGATGCACAGCGTAGGTGGGCTTTCCAGCCGCTGGTTCCTGGCGCTCGGCC
Organism: Stenotrophomonas sp. STEN033; assembly: GCF_056856655.1. Taxonomy (NCBI): domain Bacteria; kingdom Pseudomonadati; phylum Pseudomonadota; class Gammaproteobacteria; order Lysobacterales; family Lysobacteraceae; genus Stenotrophomonas; species Stenotrophomonas sp. STEN033. Next base: position 31,323 of record NZ_JBXFWM010000031.1, on the reverse strand, counting down.
TGGGCGGCTTCGTCGGTGCGGGCATTTGCGGGGTGTGGATACTGTTCTCGATCTGGCGCAGCGGTCGCCACCACTGATCTTCGCCGAGGGGCTTGCAGATCTTTTTGTTAGTAGTAATACTACTAATCATGAACCTCACCGACACCCAGCAGGCCATCCTCGACTTGATCGCTGAGCGCATCGAGGCCGAGGGCATGCCGCCATCGCAGACCGAGATCGCCCGCGCCTTTGGTTTCAAGGGTGTGCGCTCGGCCCAGTACCACCTGGACGCACTGGAAGCGGCTGGCGCCATCGAGCGCGTTCCCGGCCGTGCCCGCGGCATCCGCCTGCTGCGTCAGGAAGGCGAGGGCGATACCGAGTCGCATGCGCCGGCGCAGGCTGCCAATGACGATGTGCTGCGCCTACCGATCCTGGGTCGGGTCGCTGCTGGTCTGCCGATTGGCGCGGACATCGGCTCGGACGATTACGTCGTACTGGACAAGGTGTTCTTCTCGCCGGCGCCGGATTACCTGCTGAAAGTGCAGGGTGATTCGATGATCGATGAAGGCATTTTCAATGGCGACTTGATCGGTGTTCATCGCACCCGTGATGCCGTTTCCGGGCAGATCGTGGTCGCCCGCATCGACGATGAGATCACGGTCAAGCTGCTGAAGATCGCCAAGGACCGGATCCGCCTGCTGCCGCGCAACCCGGACTACGCGCCGATCGAGGTCCTGCCCGATCAGGATTTCTCCATCGAAGGGCTGTATTGCGGCCTGCTCAGGCCAAATCGCTGAAACCGGCCGGTGTGAGGCGCGCGGAATTGAAACCAGCTGAGCCGGGATCTGCGCATTTCGCAGCCGCAACTGACTGTTTTCCTTACGTAGGGCGGGTGTTTGGGCTGCTGTCGGTATCCTTGTCGGCCAAATAATTTTGTCGTCTCGGTTGCAGTCTCAGCCTGTGCGATACGACACCCCTACAGTGGACCCCATGACGAAATCAACGAAATCAACCCCGAGGACGAACACGATGGACGAGAACAAGAAGCGCGCACTTACCGCCGCACTGAGTCAGATCGAAAAGCAGTTCGGCAAAGGCTCGGTAATGCGTATGGGCGACCGTGTTGTCGAACCCGTCGAAGTGATCCCAACGGGCTCGTTGATGCTGGACATCGCACTGGGCATCGGCGGTCTGCCCAAGGGCCGCGTGGTCGAGATCTACGGTCCGGAATCCTCCGGCAAGACCACCCTGACCCTGCAGGCCATTGCCGAATGCCAGAAGCTGGGCGGCACCGCTGCCTTCATCGACGCCGAGCACGCACTGGACCCGATCTACGCGGCCAAGCTGGGCGTCAATGTAGACGACCTGCTGCTGTCGCAGCCGGACACCGGCGAGCAGGCGCTGGAAATCGCCGACATGCTGGTGCGGTCGGGCTCGGTGGACATCGTGGTGGTCGACTCGGTTGCCGCGCTGACCCCGCGTGCTGAAATCGAAGGCGAAATGGGCGACCAGCTGCCGGGCCTGCAGGCCCGCCTGATGAGCCAGGCGCTGCGCAAGCTGACCGGCAACATCAAGCGCTCCAATACGCTGGTCATCTTCATCAATCAGTTGCGCATGAAGATCGGCGTGATGATGCCGGGCCAGAGCCCGGAAACCACCACCGGTGGCAACGCGCTGAAGTTCTACGCCTCGGTGCGCCTGGATATCCGCCGTATCGGTGCGATCAAGAAGGGCGACGAGATCATTGGCAACCAGACCAAGATCAAGGTGGTCAAGAACAAGCTGGCGCCTCCGTTCAAGCAGGTCATCACCGAAATCCTCTATGGCGAAGGCATCTCCCGCGAAGGCGAGCTGATCGACATGGGCGTGGATGCCAAGCTGGTCGACAAGGCCGGTGCCTGGTACAGCTACGGCGAGGAGCGCATCGGCCAGGGCAAGGACAACGCCCGCGGCTATCTGCGTGACAACCCGCAGGTTGCGGCCCGCCTCGAGGCGGAGCTTCGCGAAAAGTTCCAACCCACCGAAGCGGCGCGCGAAGAAGGCGACGACGAGGACGGCGAGGAGTGATTTTCCCGCGGGGGCGGGCGGCGCATCGTCAGTGACGTCGTCCGCTCCTGCGGCATTTTGTCCATGAAGATCCCGCGCCACGGATGGGGCGGGGTTGGTCGTGGCGGAATAGAGCGTGGTGGGCACGATGACGGAAATCGATGATCAGCCTGCGGGCAAAAGCAAGCGGGGGCGCCAGCAGACGCCGTTGCAGCGTGCCTTGGGGCTTTTGGTAAGGCGTGAACACTCGCGCAAGGAACTTGGCCGCAAGCTCAAGTCCCGCGGCGTGGATCCTGATGCGGTCGATGCGGCGGTGGCCAAGCTGGCCGATGAAGGCTGGCAGGATGACACCCGTTTTGCCCAGTCGTTGGTTCACAGCCGTGCAGCCAGCGGCTACGGGCCGCTGCACATCCGCGCAGAGCTGGGCACCCACGGACTGGATAGCGAGTTGATCGAGGCCGCCATGGCCTCGTTTGAAGGCGATTGGACCGAAAATGCGCGTGAGCTGGTATGCCGCCGTTTTGGTGCCAGTGGCCCGGAAGATCTGGCACAGCGGCGCAAAGCCGCGGATCTATTGGCCCGGCGCGGGTTTGATGGCAACTGCATCCGCCAGGCCAGTCGCTACGATCCCGAGGACTGATGAGGACTGGGCGGGCTGGGCCTGATACCCTTTCAGGGTTTCGGTTGTCCCGAATTCCCGCGCCTGCACAGGCTGCCGGGACCCGTTTGCCAGCTTACCGCCAGTCCCCATGAATACACCTGCCAAATTTACGACCTCACAGATCCGCGCTGACTTCCTCGAATTCTTCAAGGGCAAGGGCCACACCATCGTGCCGTCGGCACCCTTGGTGCCAGGCAACGACCCGACCCTGCTGTTCACCAATTCCGGCATGGTGCAGTTCAAGGACGTGTTCCTTGGCGCGGAAAAGCGCAGCTACGTGCGCGCGGCCGACGTCCAGCGCTGCCTGCGTGCTGGCGGCAAGCACAACGATCTGGACCAGGTCGGTTACACCGCCCGCCACCACACCTTCTTCGAAATGCTGGGCAACTGGTCCTTCGGCGACTACTTCAAGAAGGACGCCATTGCCTGGGCCTGGGAGCTGCTGACCCAGGTCTGGAAGCTGCCGGCCGATCGCCTGCTGGTTACCGTTTACCAGACCGATGACGAGGCCTACGCGCTGTGGCGCGACATGATCGGCATCCCGGAATCGCGCATCGTACGCATCGGCGACAACAAGGGGGCGCCGTTCGCGTCGGACAATTTCTGGCAGATGGCCGATACCGGTCCCTGCGGTCCCTGCACCGAGATCTTCTATGACCACGGCGAGCATATCGCCGGTGGCCCGCCGGGCTCGCCGGATGAAGATGGCGACCGCTTCATCGAAATCTGGAACCTGGTGTTCATGCAGTTCGATCGCCAGCCAGACGGTTCGCTGCAGCCGCTGCCGGCGCCGTGCGTGGACACCGGCATGGGCTTGGAGCGCCTGGCGGCGATCCTGCAGCACGTGCACACCAACTACGAAATCGACCTGTTCCAGGCGCTGATCCGCAAGGCGTCCGAGCTGACCGGCATGGCCGACCTGGAGAACAAGTCGCTGCGGGTCATCGCCGACCACATCCGTGCCTGTTCCTTCCTGATCGTCGATGGCGTGCTGCCGTCCAACGAAGGCCGTGGTTACGTCCTGCGCCGTATCATCCGCCGCGCCCTTCGCCATGGCTGGATGCTGGGCGTGCGCCAGCCGTTCTTCAACAAGCTGGTGCCGACCCTGATCGAGCAGATGGGCGAGGCCTATCCGGAACTGCCGGCGCAGGCCGACACCGTGGTGCGCGCTTTGCTGGCCGAAGAAGAGCGTTTTGCCGAAACGCTCGATTCGGGCATGAAGATTTTCGATGACGTCGCCGCCAAGGTCAGCGATGGCGTCATTCCGGGCGTCGACGCGTTCCGTCTGTATGACACCTACGGCTTCCCGGTCGACCTGACCGCCGACATCGCCCGCGAACGTGGCATGACGGTGGACATGGCCGGTTTTGATGCCTCGATGGAGCACCAGCGCGAGACCGCGCGTGCTGCCGGCAAGTTCGGTGGCGGCGTGACGCTTTCCGCCGAACTTGTTGCCAGCCTCAGCCCGACGGTGTTCCTCGGCTACGACCGCCTGCAGGCCGATGGCCTGAAGGTTGTCGCGCTGATCAAGGACGGTCGTTCGGTCGACGCCGTGCAGGCGGGCGATGAGGTCATCGTGTTCACCGCGCAGACCCCGTTCTACGCAGAGTCGGGCGGCCAGGTTGGCGATACCGGCGTGCTGTCGGCAAACGGCGTCAAACTGGCCGTGGGCGACACGCAGAAGTTCGCCGGGCAGTTCCACGGCCATGTCGGCAAGCTGGAGCAGGGCGCGTTGAAGGTTGGTGACGTGCTGTCCGGTGCGGTTGATGCCGCGCGTCGCAGCGCCACCATCCTCAACCACTCGGCTACCCATCTGTTGCACGCAGCCCTGCGCGAAGTGCTGGGCACCCACGTGCAGCAGAAGGGCTCGCTGGTGGCGCCGGATCGCCTGCGTTTCGACTTCTCGCACTTCCAGCCGATCACCGCCGAAGAACTGGCCGTCATCGAGCGCAAGGTCAACGAGCAGGTGCGTGCCAACAACGCTGCCGAAGTGCACAACATGGGCATGCAGGAAGCGCTGGACTTCGGTGCCATGGCACTGTTCGGCGAGAAGTACGGCGAGAACGTGCGCGTGCTGAAGATGGGCGAGTACTCCACCGAGCTGTGTGGCGGCACCCACGTTTCGCGGACCGGCGATATCGGCCTGTTCAAGATCACTTCCGAGGGCGGTGTGTCCTCGGGCGTGCGTCGTATCGAGGCGGTGACCGGGCAGGGCGCGCTGGACTATGTGGCCGACGAGGAGGCGCGCCTGCACGAAGCGGCGCAGCTGCTCGGCGGCAGTGCCGGCGACGTGGTCGACAAGATCCGCCAGCTGGGTGAGCGGCAGAAGAAGCTGGAGCGCGAACTGGAAGCCCTGAAGGCCAAGGTTGCCTCTGGTGCCACTGCCGATCTCGGCGGCTCGGCGGTCGATGTGGCCGGCGTGAAGGTGCTGGCGGTGCGTCTGGAAGGTTTTGATGCCAAGGCGCTGCGCGACGCGATGGATCGCCTGAAGCAGCAGCTGGGCGACGCCATCATCGTGCTGGCCGGTGTGCAGGACGGCAAGGCCGCGCTTGTGGCGGGCGTGAATGGTGCGGCGCTGGGCAAGGTCAAGGCGGGCGAGTTGCTGGCGCACGTTGCGGCCCAGATCGGCGGCAAGGGCGGTGGTCGTCCGGACATGGCCCAGGGTGGCGGTGAGGATGGTCCCAAGCTGGTGGCGGCCCTTGAGGGCGTCGTGGCATGGGTCAAGCCGCATCTGGCCTGAATGTGACAAGTCGTGCACCTTGAAGGTGTTTGCGCCCTGACGGTAACATTGGGAGTCTTTTCCCCTTTGTCGTGGGGCGCATAGCTCGAAGCGCGCCAATGCCGGTGGGAAACCCACCGGTTCCATGGAGATTTACACAATGTTGATCCTGACTCGCCGAGTAGGCGAAACCTTGATGATCGGCGACTCGGTCAGCGTGACCGTGCTCGGCGTCAAGGGCAACCAGGTACGTATCGGTATTACCGCGCCGAAGGACGTTGCTGTCCATCGCGAGGAGATTTTCCAGCGTATCCAGCGTGGCGATGAGCCCGCGACTCCGGGAAGTGAAGAAACTTCCGAATAAGGGGTTTACCTTTCACCTCGTTTAACGTTATTCTTCGCGCCCCGCTTAGGAATACACGCAGCGGGGCAAGAGAAACGGAGTGATGCCCGAGTGGCTGAAGGGGCTCCCCTGCTAAGGGAGTATAGGGTTAAAAGCTCTATCGAGGGTTCGAATCCCTCTCACTCCGCCAAGCTTTGAACTAAGCCGCTGATTACAGCGGCTTTTTTCATGGCCGCAGTTCCTGCCCCATGTTTTGCCCCATGTTTGGTGCCCAGGTTTTTCCCTCGACAAAATCGAGGATGTAGGCATCTATTTCGGGTTGAAACCACACGGCAATTCCATCCAACTTGCGCGGTGCTGGGAACTTTTCTTCTTTGATCTTGCGATAGATCGTCGTGCGGCTCATGCCCACCTTTGCGATGACCGCATCGATGCGCAGCAGAGCGATATCGTTAGCCATGCTGCTCTCCTTCCAGCGGCGCGCGGTCGCACGTGGTGCAGGTCTTACGCATCGCTCACCTCCTGCTGGTTGTCCAAGTAGCGCAGCTCCCACGTCGGGTGAAACGGCATCGTGTGGCTGATGCCGTCAAGCTGTATTGCGAGGTGACCACCACTTGCAGATCGAATCGTGCCCAGCTCGGGCCTGCCATCACCGGTGTACTCGACGCGACCACCGCGCTTTGCTGGCACGCCGTAGTTCCTGCGTACCCATTCCATTCCACCGGCCATCACTTCACCCCCTGCGGGCGGGCGGCGAGCGCGGCCCTGATATGCGGTAGTGCCTCGTCCAAGTACGCCTCCGACCACCTGTATCCCCGGGGGTCTATATCGGTCGAAACCGGATAGGCGCAGCCACCTATGCTGCGTAGCACTCCCACCGGCACCATCACGAACCCCTCCGGCGCGGCGCGCAGGGCGGCGGTGATTGCTGCGATTGCTGCCTTGTCGTGCCGGTCAAGGTGGCCCGCTCGCACTTCGGCAGCCGCGTCTGCAACCCAGCCACCCTCGTTCGCGTAGGCCTGCGCCAGCAACTCCCTGGCGAGCTGCTGGTCATCCATTTTCTCAGTGGACACGGAAGCCTCCCGATTGTTCTGCCCAATCTGCAAATGCGACAAGCCTTGCAACGAAGTCCCGCCGTACTGGCTTGTTGCAATGGACCAAGCGTTCCAGCGCGGCCATGTCGTTACGCTCGCTTTCGGGCATCCGCTCCCACTTGGCATAGAGTGAGTCTTGATAGGCGGCGACCCACCGCGCAATCTGCGCCATCTGCTTGGATTCCTTCGCTGTAACGCGCGCGCCGTCGTTGTGCGCCAGAGACATGCCATCAGGTCGATTGATCTGTAGGTACTGGCCCGGCGTGAATCCTTTGCCATAGCCGACCGGAAGGCCGACGCCTGATTCCAGCATCCACGGCCAGAAGAAGGCGCCAGCGGTGAACTCGCCCAATGCCTTGTTGCGGGGATACAAGTCCATGCCCATCAGGCCACCCCCGCGCCGTGGCTGGTGGCCTTCTGCTCGCTCTCGGCCAGTGTTGCGCGCAGCCGGGCATGATCTTCAAGAAGTGCCCGGAGATCCCCGGCAAGGCTGGGGAAGCTACAGCCACCGGCATAGTCGGCAAGGTTGTGCAGGCGCTCGCGCACTTCATCAATCGGCAGCACGCTCACGGCTTCACCTCGGCGCTGGTGGCCTGCAGGGTGAAATCCTCGACGGCTCGCCATGCGATCAGCTCGTCGCCGTCCGCGAGCAGTGGCATGTAGATGCTGTCGTATTCGCTGTGCTCTTTGGCTTCGTGCCAGCCGGTAGCGGGGAAACTGCCATCGTCCTCATCGGCGGCACCATAGCTGTAACGGTTCCCCGCCGTTGGCTCGTCATGACGGCCGTCATCGTCGGACAGCAACATGGCGTTCAAGTAGCTCGCCGGAAAGTTGTAGGTCATGCCGTTGGCGCGCCGCACCGCGACCCAGAACCAGCCCATATCGCCGGGCGACACCTCTGGTAGGTCGTCGGGGCCGTGCCAAGCCACCGCATCGCTGCCGCCCTTGGGGCTGGCGTCGATCACGCACTGCTGCATGATCGCGGTCAGGTCGTTGACGTTGATGCAGATCGTGTCGGGGTGATCCGGGTCCGCCTGCTCGGCTTCGCAGCAGCTTCGGACAACCGTGCCAAGGTCGATCCCCGGCGCTGCGGGGGTGCTTTCCAGCAGAGCGATGCGCCTTTCGTACTTCTCGCGGATCACGTCGATAGCCTCTCCGGGATCATCGCAATCATCCAGGCCAGCGCGATCCAGCGCGCCGCACACTGACTGCATCATCAGCAGCAGCGCGTCATAGCTGGGGGATTTCGTAGTGGCTGGATCAGTCATGACGTGCTCCATAGCGGATACGGAGCGTTTGCCGCTCCAGGGAATGGTGGAAGCGGCGATTCAAAGTGGCATCCTGCAACCATGGGAACCGGTGGTTCAGGCCACGGCGAAGCCGGAAGGTATTGGCATGGCGGAAGTGGCCGGCGTAGCTCGCGACTTGGCTGCGGATCCGGCGCAGGTCATCCGGCGAAGCCACCAGATGCTGGTCCCGGACATGGTCCCGCTCCCATTCGGCGATAGCCGCGCGGGCATGAGCGACCACGCGGCGGCGGACGCGCATATGGGTCGGGTGAATCACATAGCCGAGGAAGTCCAGGCCATCCGTCAATCGGCGCAGGCGGATGTCTGCTTTCAGTGACAGGCCAAGTCGATCAGCAAGGAAGCGTTCGATGTCGACCTGCCATCGCTCCAGTTGGGCGCGGTCGCGGTGGAACAGCACGAAGTCATCGACGTAGCGGATATAGCGCCGCACGCGCAACACATGCTTCACGTACTGGTCAAACTCGTTCATGTAGACGTTTGCGAGGAACTGCGATGGCAGGTTCCCGATCGGCAGCCCGCGGCCTGGCCGTGCATTCGCCAGCTGCTTGTGGGCCGGCACAATCGCGCGCTGTTCCGGCGTGGAACGATAGCGGACACCGGATTCAATCGCGGAGCGGCGCAACAGCGCGTGCATGATCCGTTGGACTGCCTCCGGCACCGCCGCGCGGACCATGTGACGCTTCAGGTTCTCCCAGAGCCGACGGCGCGGGATGGAGTAGAAGAAGTTCGCGATGTCGAGCTGCAGATACCAGCCGCCACCTTCGCCGCTGTGAACCTGGCGCATGAACTGCCTGGCACGGCTTACCGCAGCATGGCTGCCTTTGCCGGCGCGGTTCGCGAAGGAGTCGTGGATGAACACCCGCTCGATTGCTGGCTCGATCTTCGCCACAGCCCAGTGGTGGACAACGCGGTCAGCGAAGTCCGGCGCGTGGATCTCGCGAGCCTTCGGTCTGGTCGCCACGAAGCAGGTGTATGGCGATGGCTCCCACGTGCCGGCGATGATGCGCTGCTCCAGCACCAGCAGGTTGTCCGCCCACCGTGTCTCGAACGCCAGCTTGTTACGGCTCGGCTTCTTCCCCCGGCGTGCCGACAGATAGGCGTCATATAGTTCATGAAACAGCGGCTTACCTTCCGCACCCTGATACTCACCGGCCACGCGAACCGCGCGAGCGAACGCACGGTTGTTGGCGTTGTTGTTGTTGACGTTGCCGTTGTTGAAGCCGACCACGACGCGCCCGCCCTCATACCAGGGCAGCGCCTCCCCACGCGCTTTGGACCCACGGGCGCATCCGTTCTGGTAGCGCGCGCTCGTCATGAATTGACCCCAACGGGGCGGCATGGGTACTCAGTATCTGGCCGCGCTCCGCCGCGGTGCTGCCGCTGCGGATTCTGGGCACTGGGGTGCTTCTGCTTGAACCAGCCGCCGGCTTGGCGACCGATCCCATCGACCTGCAGGTAAAGGTGTTGGAATTGACGCAGGCTGCGGAAGGCGCGCACATCCTGCGCCAGTTGCATGTCGGCCTTCAGCTGGTCAACCTCGTGAACCAGCTTCTCCAGCCATTGCGCTTGCCGTTCCTTATCGTTCCAGGAGCGGCTCACCGCGCGCTGGACCACTTTCACCTGCTCGCGCAGATCATCGCCGCTGCTGTACTTGTGGAAGCGGTCGAAACCACGCACGGCGTTCTCGATCTCCATGCGGAGACGACGGACATCCTGCGCGAGCTTTGGGGTTTGGTAGCCCATGATGGTCAGTCCAAGGTCAAATTACTGACCGGCCACGCGAACCGCGCGAGCGAACGCACGGCCGTAGGCGAAGCTGAGGTCGACGTAGCCGAAGTTGAAGCCGACCACGACGCGCCCGCCCTCATACCAGGGGGTTTCCTGATTGGTCCAGTAGTAGCCGTCCTTCAGGGATTCGTCGCGGCTATAGGCGCCATGCTGGTTCTTGTGGCCGTAGTCGACGTGGGCGAACAATTCGGCGGGGGTCTCCAGGTGCCAATCCGCGCCCATCGCCGCAAGTTCTTCCTGCATCTGCTGCTGGGTGATCCTCTCGCCGCCACCCAACTCGCGCTTTTCGAGAGTTTCGCCAGCCGGCGCGCTACCGCCGTGCGCTGCCTCATAGCCCCTGCGCCAGATGCGCTTCTCCCAGTCGTTGAATTCGCCGGGTGCCTCGGGGATGAAGCCGTCGGTGAAAGTGGGAACGCCGGCCAGCGCGCCGCCACTCAGGTGGATGTTCTCAATGTTGATGAAGAGGGTCGGATGCACGTGGTAATCCTTCTGGGCAAGGTGGGGCCCCGGCTACGCCAGAGCCGGGCGGGTCAGGTGATTTCGTTGCGGGCGCGACAGATGGACAGGTAAGCGCGCCAAGGGATCTTTTGGCCGCGAACGCGGAAACCCCATGACTGCCTTTTCGGCAACATGATGAAAAGCGTCCAGGTCTCATCCCCAGCATGCTCGGGGGATATCTGCAGGCGGTGCCAGTCCTCGGCACGATGGAACAGCACCGAACCGGCGCCATGCCAGCACTTTCGGAAATCAAGCGATACCGAGTCAATCGGGGTCAGCTCGAAGTAGCCGCCGCGCAGGATGATAGTGATGAAATCCCACGGGTGGTCATGGAAAACCCGTCCCGCATCGCTGCTGCGGATCCAGTGGACGCGCGCTGCAATCCTGCCGTGCGCGGTGTCTTGGCCGGAGCCGCCTTCATGGTCTTGGTCATCCTCGCGGAACAGCCGGAACAGCCAATAGCGGTTCATGTATGGCGAGCCGTCGGCGTTCTTCAGATGGAAGTACGGCGTGGGCATGGCGCGGCGAATGATGGCGGGCGCAATGAGGCGCAGTAGCCAGTTTGGAATCAGCTTCATAGGTTGTCGTAGTCCTGGCCCGGATCGAAATCCGGAGGGAAGAAGGAACGCTCACTCAGGCTCATGCGTTCGATGTGGAAATAGTTCGCGCGGCGCCGCATCAGACATTCCTGCTCGGCGGCCTGGGCGGCATCCGAGACCTGCCTGTCAATCGGTGGTGTTTCGAGCGGGAGTAGCCGCGCGCGCATCTGGACGGGGAGGTGATCAGCCGCGCGCGCTGTTGGCGCGACGAAACAGGGAGAGACGGGGGATTGCGATCAGATGACGGATCCGTCCGACTTTCGGGAAGTTGCCGGTGCGCCAGGCTTTCAGGTAGTTCGCACCGCGACACTCGCGCAGGTCCAGCAGCTGTTGGTCGCGATACATCGGGTTGAATAGCGCGGCGTCGAGATATCGTGCGAGGCGATCGCTATCGGAGATCGTGCGCAGATAGCGGTGATCGGTGGGAGCGCCAACCCGGAACAGCCGTTCCAGCCAGTTCAGCGGTCGGGCGGTCGGAATGACGATGGCATCCAGCCCATGACCCAGCAGCCGAAGTTCCGGGACGGCGCGCATTACTGCACCGCTCCGACGTAGCTATAGCCAATGCTCCGAGTGGTTTGGATCATGGCGGGGGCGCCGATGTCTGCCAGCTTCCTCCGCAGGCGCACCACCAGTACTTCCAGCACGTTCGACTTCGCCGGCGCTCCCTTCCCTTCGTAGAGAACGGAGGTCAGTTCACCGCGCGTGACAACGGATCCTGCGTTGCTGGCCAGCGCCTTCAACACGCGGAACTCGGTGTCCGTCAGTGCAACCGTCTGCCCGTTCATGGTGAACGCGCGCTGCCCATCTTCCAGGGCAATCGCCCCTGTAGTTACGGTACTCATGCGGTGGCCTCGGAAGTGAAATGACGCGACCAGCGGAACGCATGGTCGGAGTGGTAAGCGGCGGTCTTTCGGAGGCTTTCAATCAGCCCCAACGACAGTGCCGGTTCTTCCTCTGCAAACATTGCCAAGCGCAGGCAGCGTTCGCATTCGGTTGCCTGGTGGAGGATGGCGTCGCGCACGCGTGCGCTATCAGCGTTCACGGTCGCCTCGCTTTCCGTCGCGTTCGTTCAGCCGGCAGCGCCTCTTTTCAAGGAATTCCGCTGCGTCTTTTGCTTGGTCACGCTCGCGCGGCGACAGTGAGAAATCGACACCATCGAACGGCAGCGGGGCTGGATCAGCGGCCCGCTCCGTGAGAGGCTTCCAGCGGCTCTTCTGGTTACCGTTCATCACAGCACTCCCAGTGCTTTGCCGGCGGTGACGACCGCCGCACCCGAAACCCCAAGCACCAGCGCCGCGCGCCCGACAAACTTGTCGCGGTAGGTCAGCGACCAGAAGTTAAGGGTCTTGCCGGGTGTAGCCGGCTTCGGAAAGGTGACGCGCTGCAGCCGGGCGGCGGATTGGTCGAGGGGAGTGACCGTTTCCGCGTGGCTCTGGGGAGACGCCACAAGCCGCAGAGGGTTCGGCTTGTAGTGCGCCCGGCTGCAGGCGTCGGTGAAGTGATTCGCGCGCTGTCCGTTCATGGCTTCGGCGACCTCGTCAAAGGGGCCAATTACTGACCGGCCACGCGAACCGCGCGAGCGAACGCACGGAAGTCGGCGCTGCTGCTGAGGACGAAGCCGGAGTTGAAGCCGACCACGACGCGCCCGCCCTCATACCAGGGGATTTCCTCGCTGGTCCAGTAGTAGCCCTGCTGGATCGAGTCGTCGTGGCTGTGCGCGCCGTTGACGTTCTGGTGGCTCAGCGGCGAGCGCAAAGCGAACAGTTCGTGCGGGGTCTCCAAGCGCCAGTCGCCGCCCAGTTCGGCGAGCTCAGCCAGGGCCTGCTTCTGATAGATGCGATCACCGCCGCCCAGCTCGCGCACTTCCAATGCCGGTGCGCTGGCGAAGCTGTTCTGCGGGATGACGAAATCGGTGGTGGTGTTCATTCGGCGCCTCTGATTGAGAGAGAGGCGCCGGCGGGTCGAGGGAAGGAGGGGAACCCTTGCGACCCGCCGGTCGCCTGCCCTGTTCGTTCAGGGCAGGGTCAAATTACCAAACGGTAATCATTAATGAAATACCAAATGGTAATATATTTATCCAGCGTTCAGCTTTCAGGCGCTTCCACCTAGTTGGTGCCTGATGGGATTCGAGTGCAGCAGTTACGGGCGTTACAGCGGCGGGGGGGTACCGCCGTTTTCCGCAATCTTGCGCAGTAGTTCCGTGTGTTCCTTCTCGCGCAAGACATCGGCCTTAGTCTTGCCTGTGAAAGCAATGATCAGCATGACAATCCAGCCGAGTACCGTCCATCCCAGCAAGAAATTCAAACCCGCGATCATGAATAGATTTTCGCGCCCCCTGTGCTGTGCAGCCAGTGCGGGCAGGAAATACAGAATCAGCAAGATGATGGCAACAGCGATCGATGCCAGTCCGGAGCTGGAGCCGGTGGTGCTGGTTGCGATAAGCATGTTCACTTCTTTTTCCCCTTTGATTTGTGAAATCAGTGGGCATAAAGGTTGCTGGAGAAAGGGGCTCAAATCGCTGCGCCCCAACGCTTCTCTTCAAGTCACCCATTCCCCATCCGACCAGACCAACCTCAATAGCAGTTGTTCATGCTGTTTTTCGACCAGCAAGCGCCATCTGCGCATACTGTTCAACGAGATCAACACCACCTGCTAGTGCTGGTGGTGAAGCTGTCAATAACGCTACGCGCTGCTTCTTCGGCAACAACAGGAGGTCAACTGCTGCCCGGGTCGCAGCTGGTGCCGCCTGATAGGCCGCCCAAGCGGAAGCATGGGATGGCTCCGCCTGGTCCGCCAACGGGTTGACCAAGTAGCCACCAGGCATATGCGCCTGAATTTCCAAGCTTGCTGCTCGTTTTTCGCCGAATGACTTGTTCTTCAACAGGCCAGACAACTCCCCTTGATTGATCCCGGTGGCAGCGATGAAGCTGGCTTGGCTCCCTTTGTGATGGGAATCGATCCACGCCTGAAGCCTGGCGCGGCGTGCGGCGACAACGTGTTGGTTCTGAACAGGCATGGCGCGATAGTCGATTACTTGATGGTAAATGACCAAACAGTGTTGAACTGGTAATTACCGTTTGGTAATGTTCCGCCATGGAACAGCTCCGAACCTATTTGAATTCGTTGTCCAACGACGCCCGGCAGACGTTTTGCGCTGCCATCGGCACCACGATTGGATATCTGCGCAAGGCCATCAGTACCGGGCAACTGCTCGGTGAGGGCCTTTGCATCAACATCGAGAAGGCTAGTGGCGGTTCGGTCCGCTGCGAGCTTCTGCGACCAGACGTCGACTGGGAGTACCTGCGCGGCACATCTGCCGCTGCCACCCAGCCCGAACCAGATCCCGATGCCGAACGCATCGTGCCGGTGGAGAGCGCCTGACGTGGCTATCTCTTGCACGCGAACCGCCGCCATCGGCGACCGGTCTTCCATGCCGCCTCGCTGGCAATCAGAAGCATCAACACGGCGCGCGCTGCGACCGTTGCCCAATGCACGGCCGGCGGAACACTCGGCTTGGGAGGGATCGTGAAAGACCACGCAACCACCGCAAGTAGAGGCACCAAAGGCCACAAGCTGGAGGTGAAGAACAGCACTCGCGACCGGCTTCTGATGATTCGGGCGGCAACCCTGTACCTGATCGGCCTGCTCGCCCTGGTCAGCCTCTTCCCGATTCCCGTCCGGATCCTTGAATGGATTCTGATGGCGTCCGTGATCCTGTCCTTGATCGGCATTGGTTCCACTCTGGTGGTGTGGTGGCTCGAAGCCGCCCGCACCGTGCCGGTGGAGCGCGCCTGACGTGGCCGCCATGCCATCCCTAGTCAGTGCATCGGAGATCCGGCATCGGTCGCTTGCGCAGCGTACCGCAACGGCGGCGCCGCTTTTCCCGGCAATACCCCGACGGGCCCACGCCCGTCCACCCATCCGCATGGGCGCCGAAGCGTTCAGCGGCAATCCCTGAATTAACAAACAAGCCGCCGCTTGCGGCTCGCGAGGTACTGCATGTCCCTTCCGCTGAAGGATTTCCGAGGAAAGATCACCACCGAGACGGATTGC
Source organism: Stenotrophomonas sp. STEN033 (assembly GCF_056856655.1). Taxonomy (NCBI): domain Bacteria; kingdom Pseudomonadati; phylum Pseudomonadota; class Gammaproteobacteria; order Lysobacterales; family Lysobacteraceae; genus Stenotrophomonas; species Stenotrophomonas sp. STEN033. The sequence goes on along the minus strand of NZ_JBXFWM010000031.1, from coordinate 16,230 downwards.
GTCTTGGAGGCGCTTAACCGCGTTACGGGCAGGGACCGCTCCGAGATTGCCAGGGATGTGATGCATGAGTGGGCACTCAGAAAACTGGATGAACACAACGTACTTGGCCGGCTTCTGAAAGCCGAGGGAATTGCAGGGAGTGCAGAGGGAGCGCCAGGGAGTCGCAGGGAATCGAAGGGAGTCAGAGGGAGGGCAGGGGAATGAGGACCTGTATCCACTGGCATCAATCGGTAGAAGAGGTGCGACATGGCTGACGGATCACTGCACTTCAACTTTCCCTTGCCGCAGAAGTCGCATCTGCTGCCCGATGAGATCGTTGTCGATCTGTTCGCCGGCGGCGGTGGCGCGAGCGAAGGGCTGAAGCAGGCTCTTGGCATCGATCCAGCGCTGGCCTACAACCACGACGAGCTGGCGATCGGCATGCATGCCGCGAACCACCCGCTCACACAGCACCACCGGGAAGACATCTGGCATGCAGATCCGCGCGTCGATGTTGCTGGTCGGTCCATCGGCTGGTTCCACGCCTCTCCGGACTGCACTCACTTCAGCCAAGCCAAGGGCGGTCAGCCACGCAGCCGGAAAACCCGTGCTCTGTCGTGGGTGGTGCTGAAGTGGATCGGCATGCTCATGCGCGCAGACCTGCTCAACGGCACCACCACCGCGCCGCGCATCTTCTCGATGGAGAACGTCTGGCAAATCCTGACGTGGGGGCCACTTGTGGCGAAGCGCTGCAAGGAAACCGGCCGCGTCATCAAGATGGATGGGGCCGTTGCAGAGCGCGGTGAGCGGGTGCCGGTGGAAAACCAGCAGCTGGTGCCGGACAAGCGCCACAGCGGCCGAACCTGGCGCCAGTTTGTCGCCGCCCTGCGCGCCCTCGGCTACGTGGTCGAATGGAAAAAGCTGATCGCAAGCGACTACGGCGCCGGCACAAGTCGGGAGCGCCTGTTCCTCCTGGGCCGCCGTGACGGCGTGCCAATTGTGTGGCCGGCACCGACCCATGGCCCGGGCCTTAACCAGCAGCCGCGGGTGACCGCCGCCGACTGCCTGGACTTTGGTATCCCTTGCCCGTCGATCTTTACTCGCGCCAGACCGTTGGCTGAGGCCACGATGCGCCGAATTGCCAAGGGCATTATGCGCCACGTCATCAACTCAGCCGACCCTTTCATCGTGCCGGCAGCGGCTGCCAGCACCAACAACACCGCCGCGGCAACGGCCTTCATTGCCGAACATGCAAATGCCAGCAATCAACGCACCATGGCTGCCGACGAGCCGCTGCGGACCGTCTGCGCAGGAGTCAAAGGCGGCCACTTCTCGGTTGTCTCGCCGATCCTCGCGGGCGTCGGCGGCAGGGCCGGGCAGTCGGAGCCACGCTCCGGCGGCGAACCGCTCTACACGATGACCACTAAGGCAGACACCGCACTGGTCGCTCCGCACTTGGTCAAGTTCCGAGGCGACAGCATTGGCACGCCTGCCACCGAGCCGGTACCGACCATCACGGCTGGGGCCGGTGCGGCGCGCCCGGCAGGTGCAGCCCACGCGTTGGGCGTTTCGGCCGCAACACTGGTCACGCTGCGCAACAACATGGCTGGTGCCGACCCACAGGAGCCGCTGAGCACCATCGCGGCACAGGGCGGCCACCATGGGCTTGCCACGGCTTTCCTCGAGCAGGCCAACGGTGGCTTCTATCAGGGCGCGGGCAATGATGCGCGCGATCCAGTCAGCACCATCACTGCCAGCGGCAGCCAGCAGCGCCTGGTCGCCGCCCATCTCACTGCAATGGCTCAGAACGTGGTCGGCAATGACCTGCAGGAACCACTGCCTACAATCCTTGCAGGCGCCACCCGCTTCGGCGTCGTGGAATGCACCCTAAGCCCCGAACAGGAGGCTGGTGCGTTGCGTGTGGCCGCTTTCTTGGTCAAGTACTACGGCACTGGTGCGAATGTGCCAACGCTGCGAGATCCAGTGGACACCATCACCACTCGCGACCGCCTCGCTTTGGTCACTGTGGTGATCAAGGGCACACCCTACGTGATCGTGGACATCGGCCTGCGCATGCTCAAGCCGCATGAGCTGTTCCGCGCCCAAGGCTTCCCGCGCGACTACATCATCGATCGCACCGCTAACGGCACGCCCCTCAGTGTCAGCGCGGCAGTGCGCATGGTTGGCAACAGCGTCAGCCCTCCACCGATAGCGGCGCTGGCGCGGGCCAATCTGGATCGGGCGCAAATATCGGCAAGGGTCGCGGCATGAAATCCACCGACCAACTCGACCTTCTGGACGACGACCCGCGCCGGCTGGCGGAAGCCAACCGTGTGGCAGCGCAAACGGCCACGGTGAATCCCTATTTCAGCCCCGCCGAGCAGCGGGAACACGCCGCGCACTACCTGGCCGAGGCCGAGCGGTTGGAACGCCTGGCCGCGATGTGTGGAGGCTGCCATGGTTGACGAACGCATTGAGCTGCACGACCTGCCGGCCCGCATGCGCCTGCTGTCGGCAGAAATGGTCGTCGTGGGAGCCGCGATCAGCTACTACGGGGGCTGGGGTCCATTTGCTGAGTTCGGCAACCTGATGCAGGACACCAGTGCACCGTTGTTGCGCGAGCTGGCGACTGTAATGGAGCGGATGCAGGGGGGGAGGGCATGAGCGTTCAAGCCATGGCCTGGGCCATCAAGCGCGCACGTGTTGGCGACCTTTCTGCGGCACAAAACCACCTGTTGCTCGTGCTGGCGAACTATGCCGGCCAAGATGGATGTGACGCCTTCCCCGGTGCGACCACGCTTGCCGCTGAAACGGGCATGACAGTGCGCGGCATCCGCAACATCCTGCAGCAGCTGGAAGCTGGTGGTGTGATCCAGCGTGGCAACCAGTCCATCACCGCCGCAAAGAACTACCCATATGGTCAGCGTCCGACGGTGTGGGATCTGCCAATGGGCCAGCTGGAGTTGCCGCTGAATAGCGGTTCAACCCCGGAACCACGTTCACCCCTCCCCGGAACCACGTTCACCCATGAACCACGTTCACCGGTGAACCAGACTACCGGAACCGGTGAACCAGGTTCACATGATCCATCAATAACCATAACCCCCTCACTACGTTCGGGGGTTGAGGCGCGCGCTGTCGACGACAAGCGCCATCGACCTGCCGCCACCGGCACCCGTCTCCCAGCGGCCTGGCAACCCAACACCGACGACCTGCTGTTCGCCACCGAGAACGGCGTGGACGGCCGCACCGAAGCGGCGAAGTTCCGCGATTACTGGCACGCCGTGGCCGGGGCCAAGGGCCGGAAACAGGACTGGGACGCAACTTGGCGGAACTGGATCCGCCGCGCCGCTGAAGACTTGAACCGCCACCAACCGCACCGGAACGCCACCCATGAAACCCCTCGCCGAAGCCTTGCCGAACGCGCTGCCGACAGCCACCGCCGCGCCGACGAACGCGACCTCCGCACTGGCAACCGCTGAGCCGCCACGCGAAATGTTCCTGCGCCGGCTCTGGGAGCGGATGACGGCGCTGTACGGCCATACCTGGGCATCGGCACATGGCGCCAGCGCGGTGAACCCGGACACCGACCGGCTGAGCATCGACGGCGAAACATGGCAACGCGCGCTGGCCGGTGTGACTGGTGCGCAGTTCGCTACCGGGCTGGATGCTTGCATCACAGAGGGCGGCGAGTTCCCGCCAAGCGCTCCGCGCTTCCGGGCCATGTGCTTGGGAATCCCGACGTTCGCCCGCGTACGGCTGGAGTCAACCCAAGCCACGGCATCCCGTTCGCCGTTCACCCGGTTCGTGCTGGGATACGTTGACGGCTACGCCTTGCGGCAGGCCGATATGCGCGGTGCGGACGTACTGCTGCGTGCCGCCTACGACGTGGCACTGGAAGCCCGCATGCAAGGATCCGAGCTGCCGGAACCCTCGCAGGAACTCCCATCACCGACGGTCACGGTTGCCAAGCCGGCGAGCCCAGACATTGCCGCCAGACACATGGGGGACATCGAACGTCTGTTCGGTGATATCACCGCGCCCGCTCCGTTGTCGGCTACAGCGTCCACTACCTCTGGGCTGACCGGAACCGGTTACGACGAAGTCGCCTTCGGATCTGGGTTGGCGGATGAAGCCACTGCGGTGTTGGAGCGACAGGCATGAAGGAACCCATGTCCTTCCGCTTCCTTGGGAAACGGTATCTGCGGCCTGAATTCACTGCTGCGTTTCCCAGCTATGCATCGCATTGGCACCTGGTTGTCGGGGGATGCACCTCGCCACATGAAATTGAGGTGGCGCTGTTCAAGCGCGGTAGGCGGGGTAAGCGGAAGGTGCAGAAATGAGCAGTTCGAAGTCGATGCGCAGCCTGCGCTTCTGCAACGTGGAAGACATGCCGGCCGGGATGCGCGCGCTTTATGAAGCCCAGACCGCCGACACGCCACCAGCCAAGCGCATTGAGAACTACCGCACTCCGGCACCGATGTTGGTGCTGCCGTGGCCGGCCCGCGTGCTGCATCCAAATGCACGTTCGCATTGGGGCAAGAAGTCTGGGGTGGTGAAGGCGGCGCGCCAGGATGCGCATCTGCGCGCAGTGGAGGCGGGCTGGCAGTTCCTGCGCGTGGACCTGCCGGCGGAAGGTCGCCTCTATGTCTGGCTGGACGGCTTCCCCCCGAACCGCCGCAACCGTGACCGCGATGGCCTGCAATCCAGCATGAAGCCCGCGCTGGATGGCATCGCCGATGCGATGGGCATCAACGACAGCCGATTTTTCCCGATCACCGACCTATGCGAACCGCTGCCGCCGCATGGCGCAGTGCATGTCCGCATCACCACCACGATGGAGCGACCGAAGAATGACTGACCTTAGCAAGGTCTCGATAGACGACCTGCATGCCGAGATCGCGCGCCGGAAGGCTGCTGCCCAGACGAAAGGGCGGCCCATGCGCTACCCAACGAAAGCGGCATGGGCCCGGGCCAAGGTCAACGAACTGCAGACGGAGAAGACTGAACTGAAGAAGCAAAGCGGGACGGGTGGTGATGCCGGCAGGCGAAGCCGTCATGAGCAGTACAAGGCATTGGACGAACAGATCGAGAAGTTCAGCCGATTGGCAACCAATTACGAGCGCCAGGGGATCTGACGATGAACGAGACCTTCAATAGCAAGGACAAGCGTCGACCGCAGGAAGAGCGAATCGCGGCATTGATGGGCAAGAGTGCATATGTGGATCTTCGGGAAGGCTTCGGCGGAACACATGCGGCGCGCCTTACCGACCAGGACATTGCCGCGTGCCTGGCTATGGTGGCGACCACGCATGGGAAGACGGCGATGCTGGTGCTGGAAACCTACTACGGTTCGACCTTGCTACATGAAAAGGCGCTGCAGCGGTCGTGGGAGGATCAGGAACGCAGGAAGGGAGACACCCGCGAACGCATCGTTCTGACACGCTTCGGTGGCGCGCTCGCGATCAGGAAGTTCGCTGGTGCAACCTACAACACTACCCATTTTGCGGAGTACGCCTACCTGATCTGTTCACGGCGTGAGGTGCTTCAGGCGCGGGTGAATGAAGCTGCATCGTGGTTGGAAGGTGAACGAGATACGGCCTTACGCGCGCTGCGAAATGTGCTTTGTGAGCCGATGATTGCTTGACCACTTGACGGGACAGAAAACACCCTATAAATTCCCATCATCCATACAAGCCCTCGACGCTAAAGCGCCGGGGGCTTTTTCATTTCCAGCAGCCGGGGGTGTCGGCTATTCGGAGGAACACCGTGCGCCAGAACGCCTTCGACAACGTCAACCTCGGGTTGGCGGTCAGCTTCTTTTCGTCTGTGCTGGCGGGGTTTGACTGGTCGGCCGCTGCTGCATTCCTCGCGATGGTCTATACGCTGATTCTGATCGGCGAGAAGGTCTATCGCTGGTTTGGAAAGCCCAAGAAGGTGAAGGCCGATGTCGACGCTTCCGAATAAGGCTTCGCCGGTTCGCATCATTGTCGCTGCGTTGTCACTGAGTGCGGCCGGCCTGGTCGGGATTGCGGTCCAAGAGGGCTATACGGATACCGCGGTCATCCCAACGAAGAATGATCGGCCGACATACGGCTTCGGCTCGACGATCAAGGACGATGGGGCGCCGGTGCGCATGGGTGACACCACCACGCCGGTGCGCGCGCTGGTGACAGCGCAGGCGCATGTGTCACGCGATGAGCAGGTGTTCCGGGATTCACTGCAGGGCGTCAGCCTGACTCAGGGCGAATACGATCTGTTCATGGACTTCACCTACCAGTACGGCCCCGCGAACTGGCGGGCGTCGTCGATGCGGCGGCGTCTGCTGGAAGGGAACTACCGCGCGGCCTGCGATGCACTGCTGGCTTGGCGCAAGGCGGGTGGGTACGACTGTTCTACCACCATCAATGGTCAGCCGAATCGCCGGTGCTGGGGCGTGTGGGAGCGGCAGCTGAAGCGCCACCAGAAGTGCCTGGCCGAGCAAGGCTGAAACGATGCGCGCGCTGATGCAGGTCACCGCGGTGAAGGTGCATGAGTTCAACGGTAAGAAGACAGGCGAGACCGTCCACTTCGCTGCTGTCGGCAATGACGCGGCCGACGATGAAGAACACGACGAATGCAACACGTTCGCGCGTTGGGGGCCGAGCGCTGATGCGCGGTTCATGGTTCAGAACCCAGCGATGTTCGGTCAGTTCAAGATCGGCGCGACGTTTCAGTTCGTTGTTATTCCGGTGCTGGCCTCGGCTGCGCCGCTGATTGGAGATTGATCGTCATGGCTCAGCTCGATCGCAGGCGTTGGAATCTGATCGCCGGGATAGCGTTGGTTGGCGCGGTGCTGGTGGCTGCCGGCTATGCCACGTTCGATCAGTGGGCAACCCTCGTTGCCCGTATGTTGGCTGGAGGGTGATATGCACACCTTCAGGCTGTATGCGCTGATCGGGCTATTGGTGCTGGTGGCCGGCGCTGCTCTCTTGATCTTCCACAAGGGTGGCAGTGCACCGCGCGCTGAAGCTAAGGCTGCAAAGTCTGAGGCCAAGGCAGCACAGGCTGAAGTGAGGGCCATCACTGAGAGCGTCCAGGTCAGTCAGCAGACAGCAGAACGGGTTGATGTCGAAGCTGCAGAAGTGCGTCAGCGTGCCGAAGTGGCGAAGGAAGCCATCCATGAAACGATATTCCGTGATCCTGCTGGTGCTGATCCTGCTGGTGACGCTGCCGTCGTGCGGGCCAGTCAAGAAGCCTACGCCGCCGCAATACGTGCCTCCTGCAGGGTGCAGCGAACGAACGATTGCAATGCGCCCTGATGCGCCGCCGGTTGGCAGCAAGGACTGGCGGAAGTGGGCGGCCGCTTATGTTTCGGCTGTGATGGGCTTTGTGGATAGTGAGAATAAGCGGGCCAGCACGGCCGATTGCCTGGACCGGCAGCGGGAGGGTCAGCGCTGATGCCGAAGGCAGCACCCAAGCATCGTGTGGCTTACCCCGCTGCAAAGCGCTACTGCCAGCCGGAGTTGAGCCGGCAGGCCCGTCGAGCATTGGCGACGAACAGTGCAGCATGGCGTGCTATCCGGTCGTCGGTGCTGGCCCGCGAACCGCTCTGCCGTATGTGCGTGGCGAAGGGCATCACGCGCGGTGCCAACCAGGTTGACCACATCGACGGCAACGCAAACAACAACCAGGCCGACAACCTTCAGCCTTTGTGCGCCCCCTGTCACAGCAGGAAGACTGCGACTGATGATGGTGGTTGGGGAAACCGGAGGAAGTGATGAACCAGATGACTGAGGAAACTGGTCGCGAACTGATTGATGCGATCAGCGAACTGACACTCGTGGTGAAAGGGTTGACCGGCGTGTTGATCGAAGACCGCGAGCAGGAACAGCAGATCAGCGTGACGGTGGATGGCGATACCGACCCGGAACAGGTAGCCGAAGGTCATCGCTACATGGACCAGCAACGGCCGTGAGAGGCCCATGAGAACGAGTATCGATAGCCATGTTCCACGGGCTGAATGTGGAACTGAATGAAACTTATCAACAGGTTATCAACAAAAGTATGAATGGGCCGGTGGGGGAGGGGGAAAAGTCTGGGGCGAACCTTTCTCGACACGTGCGCCCAACTAAATTTTTGCACCGTCAGTTGAGAAAAACCGATTTTTGAGAGGGGAACATCCCGCAGGTAGAACGATGGCGAACCCACGCAAGCCCCACAACCTGAAGGTGGTAGCCGGAACGGCTCGGCCCGATCGTGAGGGTCCGCCATTGGTGGATATGCCCGTCGTCTCTGAGGCACCGGATCCGCCGGACTGGCTTCCGAATGCGCACGCGATCAAAGAGTGGAATCGCCTCGCACCGATCCTCGTTGCCAACAAATTGCTGACCGAAGCAGGGATGTCTGCTCTTGGTCAGATGTGCGCGCTCCACGGAAAGCTGGTCCAGCTGTGGTCCGCCGGCGAAGCGCCGAACGCTTCGATGCTGGCTCAATACCGCGGCCTGGCGAACGACTTCGGTCTGACCCCGGTCGCACAAGGAAAAGTACGACCCCATGGCGACACGCCGGCAGAAAACGAGTTCGCGAGCAACGGGCGGAAGCCGGCGCGCGGATCCAAGTGATTTTGTCGAAGTAGCCATCGATTACGCGCGGAAGGCGATCGCTGACAAAAAAGGGGTGAAAGTCGGAAAGCGGATCCGGCAGGCAGCACAACGGTTCCTGGATGACCTGAAGCGGGCAAACGGAAAACGTCCGCCTTTCACGTTTGATCCATGGCATGCCAACGACGCCTGCGACTTCATCCAGAAGCTCCCGCACGTTGAAGGCGTGTGGAAGAATCCGGATGGGTCACCACAGCCGAACATCGTGCTGCACCCATCGCACGTGTTCTTCATCGTTCAGCTGTTTGGGTTCCGTAAAGCCGACGGCACGCGCCGTTTCACGTCGGCTCTGTTCGCGGTGGCGCGGAAGAACGCGAAGTCGACGTTGGCTGCGGCGATCCTCCTGTACTGCATGTGCTGTGAGGATGAGCCAGGCGCGCAGGTGATCAGCGCGGCTACCACTGGCAGCCAGGCGCGGATCATCTGGAACACCGCAAAACGGATGGCGGAGAAGAAGTCGGCGCTGCGAGAAGCGTTCGGCATCGAGTGCTGGGCCAACGCGGTTACCAAGTTCGACACCGGCGCCAGCTTCAAGCCGATCAACGCCAAGGCCTCGACGCAGGATGGTCTGAACCCGTCCCACGTCGGACTGGACGAGATCCACGCGCACAAGACGGCGGACCTGTTGAACGTGCTGACCTCCGCCGCCGGTGCGCGCAGCAATCCGCTGTGGCTCTACACGACTACCGAGGGCTACGCGAATCCGGGGCCGTGGGCAGAGATAAGGCAGTTCGCGAAACAGCTGTTGGAAGGGGTGTTCGGCGTGGCCGCCGATCACTTCTTGGCCGTGTTCCACGCGGTCGACGATGACGATGCCGACTTCGATCCTAAAGTCTGGATCAAGGCCAATCCGCTGGCGGATACCAATCCGCACCTCTTGGCGGCGATTAAGAAGGAGGCCACCGAAGCGAAGGCCATGCCTTCCAAGCTGGCCGAGTTCCAGATCAAACGATTGAACCGGCCTGCCGCTTCGGCGTCCGGCTTCATTCTCCTGCCGAAGTGGAAGGCCTGCGGTGGCGCGGTGGACCTGCAGGCGTTGCGTGACGTGCCGTGCTGGGGAGGGCTCGACCTTGCCAGCACGCGTGACATGACCGCGTTCCGGCTGGTGTGGAAAGTGGAAGACATGCTGCTGACTTGGGGACGACGGTGGGTGCCGAAGGGTGCCATCGAACAGCGGACCGAGCGCGGCACGGTGCCATATGCAGGCTGGGTTGCGGCGGGGTATCTCGAGCAAACCGAAGGCGACGTGACCGATTACGCGGTCATCGAGGCTGCGGTGTTGGAGGCGCGCGAGCAGTTCAATATCCAGGCAATCGGGTTCGACCGCTGGAATGCGACTGAACTGTGCAGCCGTCTCGTCGAGGCTGAGGTCCCGATGGTGGAGTTCATCCAGGGGCCGAAGTCCTACCACCCCGCCATGCAGGCGCTGGAACTGGCCTACGTCAGCAAGAAGCTGGCCCATGGCGGTGATCCTGTGTTGGCCTGGTGCGCGGCGAATCTTGTCGCGCGGAAGGACGCAAACCTCAACAACGCGCCGGATAAGAAGCGCTCGGCCGACAAGATCGACGACATCGTCGCGCTGCTGATGGCCATTGGCGTCAGCGGGGGCGAACCAGAACCGGAATCCATTCAACAGGGCTTTGTCTCGCTCTGATGGGAGTCTCACCTTGACCGCACAACTTGCCCGCGAGCGCCTTGGCGTTGCGCTTGCCATGGATCGCAGCGCGCAGGTAGCGGCTGGGGTGCGCGCGCAAATTGAATACCAGGATGTCCCGTCATCCGATGCTGTACGGATGGGTCAGATCTTCGGTGCCAGCGCGACGGATTCCGGCGCGGTGGTGACCGAGCGGACGGCCATGAAGGTGGCCGCTGTCTATGCCGGCGTCCGGTTGCTGGCCGGCGCGGTCTCCACCACGCCTTGTAGCTTCTACCGCAAGGTCGTGGGGGAGGATGGCCGGCGCGGCCGGGAGAAGGCCGGCGATCATGATTACTGGTGGCTGTTCAACGAACAGCCCTGCGCACGGTTCAGCGCCGCCGCGTTCTGGGAGTTCATCATGTCCCAGACCCTGCTGCGCGGCGATGGAATCGCCTACCTGGTGCGGGCCAGCAAGTATTCGCCGGTTGTCACGAACGTGATTCCGGTGCCGCGCGACAATGTGGAGATCACCCGAAGCGGCCAGCGATTGCTCTACAGGATCCAGGACAAGCTCGCGGACGGGAGCGATGGTTACTTCGTTGCCGACCAAGACGACGTTCTGCACTTCCCGAACTTCGGCTTCAACGGCACCTGCTCGCCGTCGGTCATTGCCCTTGGTGCACGGCAGGCCATCGGCATTGCGCTGAAGGCTGACGAACATGCCGCACTCACCTTCGGTGGCGGCGCCTCGATCCAGTACGCCGTGAAGGCGCCGAAGGCGATGACGCCGCAGCAGCAGACCGAGTTCCGGGATGCGTGGGTTGCCAAGTACGGCAGCGGCCAGGGCCACAGCAAAATCCCGCTGATCCTGACCGAAGGGCTGGACGTGCAGGAGCTGTCGATGACGGCCGCCGATGCGCAGCTGTTGGAGTCCCGCCGGTTTCAGGTTGTCGACATCGCTCGGGCCATTGGTGTCCCGCCGCATATGATCGGCGAGACCTCGGCCAGCACCAGCTGGGGCAGCGGCATCGAGCAGATGTCGCAGGGCTTCGTTCGCTATGCGCTACGTCCGCACCTGCATCGTTACGCGCAGGAGCTGAATCGAAAACTGTTTCCAAGGCTTGACCGCTTCTTCGTTGAATTCAATGTCGACGGCCAGCTGGAAGGCGACTCCAAGGCGCAGGCCGAATACTTCGGCAAGGCGCTCGGCGGCCCGGGCGCGCAAGGCTGGATGACCGTCAACGAAGTACGCGCTCTGAAGAACCTGCCGCCGGTCCCCGGTGGTGACGTGCTGTTCAAACCCACGGCGGCGGCGAAGAAGCCGGACGACAAGGAAAAGCCTGATGAACAAGATGATGAACCGACTGCTCCGCCTGCAGGCGCTTAACCGTAATGCGCCGCGCGAGTACCGGATAGAAGCCAAGGAAGGCGCGAACGAGGCTGCCATCTACCTGTACGACATCATCGGCTATGACTGGTGGACCGATGGCGGCGTGACTGCCAAGCAGTTCGCCCGAGACCTGGCGCCGCTCAATGGCAAGACCATCCACCTGCACATCAACTCCCCGGGTGGCGACGTGTTCGAAGGCCGGGCCATGGTGGCGGCACTGAAGAAGCATGAGGGCGGGATCATTGTCCATATCGACGGTATCGCTGCGTCGGCTGCTTCCTTCATCGCCATGCATGGCGACGAGATCGAGATCACGCAGGGCGCATTCGTGATGATCCACAACGGCTGGACCTTCGCGCTCGGCAACCGCCACGACCTGCGAGAAACCGCCGATCTGCTGGAGAAGGTGGACGGTTCCATCGTCGATGACTACATGGGCAAGGTCAGCGCCGCGCGCGACCAGGTCGAGCAGTGGATGGATGACGAAACCTACTTCACCGCGGCCGAAGCGGTGGAGCATGGTTTCGCCGATCGCATCGCCGGAGGCGCTGCCAATGGCACGGCCAATGCTCGCACCTGGAATCTGTCGGCCTACGACCGGCCGCCGGCCGAATTGCAGCCCGAACCCGAACCGGAAGAAGTCCCGGTCATCACCAACGATGCCCAGACCGATCACGACCTGGCTCACGCCCATCGCATGCGGGCGCTTGAATTGGTCGAAACCTGCACCGCGTAGGAACCGCTCCCGCGCGCAACCCCGCCGCCGAAAGGCGGTTTTTTTATGCCCAAGAGGAAAACACAATGAGCAAGTCGATTCAGGCTCTGCGGGAGCGCCGTTCCGCTCTGGCGAAGGACACCCGTAATCTTCTGGAGAACAACGCCGGCGCGAACTGGAAGCCGGAACACCAGACCGCCTATGACGCAAACATGGAAGAGATCGGCCGCATCGAGGCCGAGATCGACCGCCTGGAGAAGGTCAACGCACTGGACGTTGAGCGCGGTGCCCGCAACATGGGCATCGAGATCGTCGATCGCATCGACGGGAAGGAAGTCCGTAACGCATTGTTGAACAAGTGGCTGCGTGGCGGCGACAACGCTCTGTCGGCCGAGGAATGGCAGATCGTCCGCAACACCATGTCCACCACCACGCCGGCCGAGGGTGGCTATTCGGTGGAGTCGTCGGTGGCTGCCGAGCTGATCAAGGCCATGAAGGCCTTCGGCGGGATGCGTGATGTGGCGACCAGCTTTGCCACCTCCCAGGGCAACCCGATGAACTGGCCGACGATGGACGACACCGGCAATGTTGGCGAACTGGTGGCCGAGAACACTGCCGCAACTGATTTGGATCCGGCCTTCGGCACGGTGGCGCTGAACACCTACAAGTTCAGCTCCAAGGTGGTTACCGTGCCGCTGGAGCTGCTGCAGGACTCGCAGCTCGATATCGATTCGATCGTGGTGGATCTGCTGGCCGAGCGTCTGGCCCGCATCCAGAACACGTACTTCACCACCGGCACCGGCACCGCCCAGCCGCGCGGCATCGTGATCGGCGCATCCTCCGGCAAGGTGGGCGCAACCGGGCAGACCACCTCCGTCACCTATGACGACCTGGTGGATCTGGAACATGCGGTGGACCCCGCCTACCGCAATGCGCCGGGGGTCGGCTTCATGATGAACGACGCATCGGTGAAGGTGCTGCGCAAGCTGAAGGATCTGGAAGGCCGCCCGATCTTCGTGCCGGACTTCGGCTCCGCCCCGGCCACCGTGCTGAACCGCCCGATCACCGTCAACCAGGATGTTGCGGTGATGGCGGCGAATGCGAAGTCGATTCTGTTCGGCCGGCTGTCGAACTACCGCATCCGCGATGTGATGGCTGCCACGCTGTTCCGCTTCACGGACTCGGTCTACACGAAGAAAGGCCAGGTCGGCTTCCTGGCTTGGCAGCGCGCCGGCGGCAACCTGCTCGATACGTCGGGCGCCACGGTCAAGTACTACCAGAACGCCGCGACCTAATCGCGGCCATCGCCTGGTCACAGGCATGCGCGGCGCCCGGTTTCGGCCGGGCGCCTTTTCCATGAGTAGAGGAAACGGCTATGTCCAAGAAGAACGAGGCAGCGAACAGCGCCCCCGCAGTGATACTCAATGGGTCCGATAGCTTTCCCGCCGAAGTGGAGCTGGCGGAGGGCCGGATCATTCCCCTCGGCAACCTGGTAGCACACGCGCATACCGCCTCCGGCCTGTCTGCCGATGACTGGAACAAGCTGGAGGCCGCGCAGCGCGATGAACTGCTGCAGAAAAGCATCGATGCACTGAAGGCGGAAGGTGCCGCCGAGAATCAGCAGCCCCCGCCGCCGCCTGCCGGCAAGAAGGTGAAGGCGCGGGTGCTGGTGGCCAGCGTGATCGCCGGCGAACAGCGCCAGCCGAACGACGTGATCACCGTTGATTCAGCAACCCTGAAGGGGAATGCCGGCGCGTTGGACGCCGATCCCGCAGCGGTGAAGTACGCCGAATCCCTCCGGGATTCCGCAGAGGATTGATCGCAGGGGCCGGCGCGCCGGCCCTTGTCGTCAGTGCTTTGGAGATGACCATGCGACTGCGCCAGATTTCACCGCCAAGCACGACGCCGATCACGGTCGACGAAGCGCGGGCTCATGTTGAGCTGTTTGATGCCGCCCACGATGCAAAGCTGTCCGCAATGATCGCCGGTGCCGTTTCACACCTGGATGGTGTCACTGGTGTGCTGGGTCGGGCGCTTATTGAGCAGGAATGGGAGCTGACGCTTGATGGCTTCCCGTCGCTGCTGCTCGTGTTGCCGCTCCCACCGCTGTTGGCGATCACGTCGATCAACTATACGGATCCTGCCGGCGTCGTGCAGACGCTGCCGTCGTCATCCTATGTGGTTGAGGCTGGCGATCCCGGTTACATCATCCCGGTGTTCGGTGGCCGTTGGCCGGCTACCCGTACCGAGCCTGGTGCAGTGCGCATCCGGTTCACTGCGGGTTACGGGGCGACAGCTGGATTGGTTCCGGCAGCTCTGCGTTCGGCGCTGTTGCTGATGGTTGGCGACTTGTTCGAAAACCGGGAGGCGCAGGTGGCGGGACCGCTGGCGGCAAATCCAACGGTCGACAACCTGCTCTTCCCGTTCCGCAAGATATGCCCATGAAAGCCGGGAAGCTGCGCCACCGCATCACCATCCAGAGGCGGCAGCAGGTCATCGCCGCGAATGGTGACCGAGAATGGGCGTGGGTCGATGTGCATGCGAGTGTGCCAGCGGACTTCGTTTCTGGGCCTGGCCGGGAGTTCCTTGCAGCCGAGTCGATCCGGGCCGAAACGGTTGGCCGGTTCGAAGTCCGCTATCTGTCCGGCATCACTGCTGAAATGCGGGTGGCGTGGGACGGGATGGTCTGGAGCATCAAAGCGCCGCCGATTGTCGATCACACAGCCCGCCGGACGATGACGCTGCTGGTGGGGGCCGGGGTCAACGATGGCTGAGATAAGGGGGCTGAAAGAGATTGGCGACCGTCTTCGTGCGCTGCCGCCGGCACTTGGCTCCAAGGGCGGTGGGCCGTTGCGCTACGCGCTGATGCAGGCCGCCAAGGTGGTTCGCGCCGAGGCCCAGACCCGGGTGGCTGTCCGGTCGGGCGCATTGCGCGAAAACATTGTCACCAAGCGGCATCCGAACCCGAAGTCGGTTGGCGTGACGGAACGCTACGACGTAGGCATGAAGGGGGGTACTCGCAAGCTGGCAGACAATGTCCGCAATCGCCGGGCACGGCGGGCAGGGCAGAAGGTCCGCTCCGCTGGCAAGACGTTCTATGGCCGATTTCTGGAGCTTGGGACCGTGAAGATGCAGGCAAGGCCATTCCTGCGCCCCGCGCTGGAGGCGAAGGGCGGGGAGGCATTGCGCGTGTTCCGTGACGCTTTCCTGCGTGCCGTGGAGCTGGCAGAAAAGAAGGTTGGGCGCTGATGGCTATGGAATCCCCGGTCTATATGTTGCTTGCAGCAACCCCCGGAATCACGGATCTGGTGCCTGCCGCCAGCATCTACAAAAGTGGCGCTGCCGCTGAAAACGCCACTGCTCCGTACATCACGATCCAGGAGATCGGTACCACTCCGGATAACTACATCGCCGGCAGGCCCGGGCTGGATCGGTTTCGGCCAACGGTCAAGGTGATGGCGGCTACAGAAGGGCAGTGTCGGCTGATCGCTGAACGGGTGCGTGACGCGCTGG
Organism: Stenotrophomonas sp. STEN033; assembly: GCF_056856655.1. Lineage (NCBI taxonomy): Bacteria > Pseudomonadati > Pseudomonadota > Gammaproteobacteria > Lysobacterales > Lysobacteraceae > Stenotrophomonas > Stenotrophomonas sp. STEN033. Next base: position 355 of record NZ_JBXFWM010000031.1, on the reverse strand, counting down.
AGCTGGACGCGCACTGCCTGATAGCGGACGGCCCGGAACAGGACACGGAGACCCGGCTGTTCGTCCACTTCAGCGACTGGCATTTCCACATCAACCGATAAACGAATCGCTCTCCGAGCGTCTGCGGCCCGCCTCAAAGCGGGCTTTTTTTGTGCCCGCAGTTTTTACCGGTAGTGCCGAGCCATGCTCGGCAAAAGCCTTACCGATAATCCCGACCGTAGTGCTGAGCCATGCTCGGCAAAAGTCTTACCGATAATCCTGACAGTAGTGCCGAGCCATGCTCGGCAAAAGTCTTACCGATAATCCTGACAGTAGTGCCGAGCCATGCTCGGCAGAAGCGTTACCGGTAGAGCCC
>NZ_JBXFWM010000030.1:0-50547 GCF_056856655.1 Stenotrophomonas sp. STEN033 | reverse complement strand
CCCCCCCCCCCCCCCCCCCCCCCACTTTTTTTTTTCCAGCACAAGACGGCATACGCTCTTCGCCTTAGTCTCGTGGGCTCGGAGATGTGTATAAGAGACAGTATCAGGCCTCCGTCAGCAGCTTCCGCGCCGCGGCCCGCGCCTCCTTGCTGACCTCGGCCCCGCCCAGCATGCGCGCTAGCTCTTCCTCGCGGCCCTTGGCATCCAGCAGTTCAACCGCGCTCTGGGTCATGCCTTCCACCGGTGCCTTGCTCACCCGGTAGTGGCTGTGACCCTTGGAAGCGACCTGCGGCAGATGGGTCACGCATAACACTTGGCGGCGTTCGCCCAGAGCGCGCAGCTTCTTGCCGACAATGTCGGCAATCGCGCCGCCAATGCCCGAATCTACCTCGTCGAAGACCATTGTCGGTACGGCATCCAGACCCAGCGCGGCCACTTCAATGGCCAGCGAAATGCGCGACAACTCGCCGCCTGAGGCCACCTTGCGCAGGGCCCGCGCCGGCTGGCCGGCGTTGGCGGCGACCAGGAACTCGACCCGCTCGGCACCGTTCGGATCCGGGCGCAGCTGCGCCTGCGGTTCCAGTTCGATCAGGAATTGCCCGCCGCCCATGCCCAGCTCGCCGATCAATGCGGTGGTGGTCTCGGACAGGGAGGTGGCGGCCGCCTGGCGGCTGCTGGAAAGGGTTGCGGCTACGGCTTGCCAGCGCGCGGCAGCCTTGTCGATCTCGCCAGCCAGCTTGGCCAGGCGCTCGTCGGCACCGCGCAGCTGCTCCAGCTCGCTTTCCATGCGGTCACGGGTGGCGGCGAGTTCTTCCATTGGTACGCGGTGCTTGCGGGCCAGGTCGTGCAGGCGGCTCAGTCGGCGCTCGATCTCTTCGAAGGCGTCCGGGTCACTGTCCAGGTCGTCCTGGACCCGATCCAGCTGGGCCAGCGCCTCGTGCAATTGGATACCAGCGGCGTCGAGCATGGCGTCGACTTCACCCAGGCGGGCGTCGTGCTGGCTGACCCGGCCCAGTTCGTGGCGCACCTGCTGCAGTAAAGACAGCAGCGAAGGGCCGTCTTCATCGCCGTTGAGCAGGCCGCCAGCGCGTTGGCAGGCTTCGATCAGGGCGGTGGAATGGGCCTGGCGGCGGTGGCTGGCGCCCAGTGCAGCGATCGCCGCCGGCTCCAGATCCTCCCGCTGCAACTCGCCCAATTGGTGTTCGAGGAAGCCGATGCGGTCGGAGACATCCCCTTGCTGGGATAGCGCATCGCGCTCATCCAGCAGTGCCTGCCATTGGGTGCTGGCACTGCGTACGGCGCCGCGCTCTGCTTCATTGCGGGCGAAAGCGTCCAGCAGCGCCAACTGGCTGGGGCGCGACAGCAGGGCCTGCTGGTCATGCTGGCCGTGGATCTCGACCAGGAAAGCGGCCAGCTCGGCCAGCTGCGACACCGGCACCGGGCGGCCATTGATGAAGGCGCGCGAGCCGCCATCGGCACGGATCACCCGGCGCAGTTGGCATTGTTCCTCGTCGTCAAGCTCGTTGTCGCGCAGCCAGGCGCGCGCCGGGGCATCGTCGTCCAGGCTGAATTCGGCCGACAGCTCCGCACGGGCCGCGCCATGGCGGACCACGCCGGAGTCGGCGCGCAGGCCGGACAGGAAGCCTAAAGCGTCCACCATCAATGACTTGCCGGCACCGGTTTCACCGGAAACAACAGTCATGCCAGGGCCGAACTCCAGTTCGGTGGCGCGGACAACGGCAAAATCCTTGATCGAGAGATGTCTGAGCATGGCGGGCAGGTCTAGGGGCCGCGCAAAACTAGCACGCGTACCGGGCAGGTCAATGTAGGACAGGCGATGGCGGGCCCAGATTAGGAACAATGCGTCTCATGGCGTGAGCCGGAGCCTTGAAACTTTCGGTACAGCCCACATACGAGGCGGGGTAGACGGCAGATCATCCGTCAGGGAACCGGAAATGAACCAAGAGCACACTGAATTCGACCCCGAGAACGCCGCCATGGGCGGTGATGACGCGCAGCACGACCAGATCGAGGCGCTGCGCGCTGAGCTGGAGCAGGTCAAGGCCGAATCGCTGCGCGAGCGCGCCGATCTGGAGAACCAGCGCAAGCGCGTGGCCCGCGACGTCGAGCAGGCCCGCAAGTTCGCCAATGAGAAGCTGCTTGGCGACCTGCTGCCGGTGTTCGACAGCCTTGATGCAGGCTTGGCTGCCGCTGGCAGCGAGCCCAATCCGCTGCGCGAAGGTATGGAACTGACCTACAAGCAGCTGCTCAAGGTGGCGGCTGACAATGGTCTGGCCCTGCTGGACCCGGCCGGCCAGGCCTTCAATCCGGAACATCACCAGGCCATCAGCCAGGTGCCGGCGCCGGCAGGCGTGGCCCCGGGCGCGGTGGTGACGGTGTTCCAGAAGGGCTATCTGCTCAATGAGCGCCTGCTGCGGCCGGCGCTGGTTGTGGTGGCCCAGGCCGACTGATCGGCCGCGCTGGCTGGCCGCTGCCTAAACCAGGCGCGGCCGTCGGCAAACAGTGTTCCGGGGATGACTTGAATGTCATCAGGTCGTCCCCCACATCCCATTCATCCCCGGCGGCTGCCGGCAAACGAATCCTCAGGAGTCCCCCATGGGCAAGATCATTGGTATCGACCTCGGCACCACCAACTCGTGCGTGGCGATCATGGACGGCGGCAAGGCCCGCGTCATCGAAAACTCGGAAGGCGACCGCACCACGCCCTCCATCGTCGCCTACACCAAGGACGGCGAAGTACTGGTGGGTGCCTCGGCCAAGCGTCAGGCCGTCACCAACCCGAAGAACACCTTCTATGCGGTGAAGCGCCTGATCGGCCGCAAGTTCACCGACGCCGAAGTGCAGAAGGACATCGCCCACGTGCCGTACGGCATCCTGGCGCATGACAACGGCGACGCATGGGTAGAAACCAGCGACGGCAAGAAGATGGCGCCGCAGGAAATCTCTGCCCGCGTGCTGGAGAAGATGAAGAAGACCGCTGAAGACTTCCTCGGTGAAAAGGTCACCGAAGCGGTCATCACCGTGCCGGCCTACTTCAACGACAGCCAGCGCCAGGCCACCAAGGACGCAGGCCGCATCGCCGGTCTGGACGTCAAGCGCATCATCAACGAGCCGACCGCGGCTGCCCTGGCCTATGGCCTGGACAAGGGTGACAACAAGGATCGCAAGATCGTTGTCTACGATCTGGGCGGCGGCACCTTCGACGTGTCGATCATCGAGATCGCCAACGTCGACGGCGAGAAGCAGTTCGAAGTGCTGGCCACCAACGGTGACACCTTCCTCGGCGGCGAAGATTTCGACAACCGCGTCATCGAGTACCTGGTTGAAGAGTTCCAGAAGGACCAGGGCATCGACCTGCGCAAGGATCCGTTGGCCCTGCAGCGCCTGAAGGACGCCGCCGAGCGCGCCAAGATCGAGCTGTCGTCCGCGCAGCAGACCGAAGTGAACCTGCCGTACGTCACTGCAGACGCTTCCGGTCCGAAGCACCTGAACATCAAGCTGACCCGCGCCAAGCTGGAAAGCCTGGTCGAAGAGCTGATCAAGAAGTCGATCGAGCCGTGCCGCGTTGCGTTGAATGACGCCGGCCTGCGTTCGAGCGACATCAGCGAAGTGATCCTGGTCGGCGGCCAGACCCGCATGCCGAAGGTGCAGCAGGCTGTCACCGAGTTCTTCGGCAAGGAACCGCGCAAGGACGTCAACCCGGACGAAGCCGTGGCACTGGGTGCCGCGATCCAGGGCGGCGTGCTGGGCGGCGACGTCAAGGACGTACTGCTGCTGGACGTGACCCCGCTGTCGCTGGGTATCGAGACCATGGGTGGCGTGTTCACCAAGATCATCGAGAAGAACACCACCATCCCGACCAAGGCCTCGCAGACCTTCTCGACCGCCGAGGACAACCAGTCGGCCGTGACCGTGCACGTGCTGCAGGGTGAGCGCGAGCAGGCCCGTTACAACAAGTCGCTGGCCAAGTTCGACCTGTCCGGCATCGAGCCGGCACCGCGCGGCATGCCGCAGGTCGAGGTGTCCTTCGACATCGACGCCAACGGCATCCTGCACGTGTCGGCCAAGGACAAGAAGACCAACAAGGAACAGAAGGTCGAGATCAAGGCCGGTTCGGGTCTGTCCGAGGAAGAGATCGCACGCATGGTCGCCGACGCGGAAGCCAACCGCGAAGAAGACAAGAAGTTCCAGGAACTGGTCCAGGCCCGCAACCAGGCCGACGGTCTGATCCACGCGACCCGCAGCGCCATCACCGAGCATGGCAGCAAGGTTGGCGGCGACGTGATCGGCAAGGTTGAAGCGGCACTGGCCGATCTGGAAACCGCGATGAAGGGCGACGACAAGGCGCAGATCGAAGCCAAGTCGAAGTCGCTGGAAGAAGCCGGTCAGGCGCTGTTCGCTGCCGCTTCTGCCGGTGAACAGGGCCCGGCGGCGGGTGCCGATGCTGGCACCCAGTCCAATGACGACGTGGTGGACGCCGAGTTCACCGAGGTCAAGGACGACAAGAAGTAAGGCCGGGAATGGTGATTGGGGATTCGGGATACGGAACTGCGGTTCCGGGTTCCGGATCCCCTTCCGGCATCTGTAATCCAGCTGCTGTCCTTGACCCCCGACAACCCGATTCCGAAACCATGTGCCAATGAAACGCGATTATTACGAAGTACTGGGCGTAGCCCGCACCGCCACCGATGAAGAGCTGAAGAAGGCCTATCGCCGTTGCGCGATGAAGCACCACCCGGACCGCAATCCGGGCGATGCCGCCGCCGAAGCTGCCTTCAAGGAGTGCAAGGAGGCGTACGAAACCCTGTCCGACGGCAATAAGCGGCGCATGTACGACGCCCACGGCCATGCGGCGTTCGAGCACGGCATGGGCGGTGGCGGTGGTCCGGGTGGTCCGGACATGAACGATATTTTCGGCGACATCTTCGGCAATATCTTTGGCGGAGGTGGCGGTGGTCCGCGCCAGCCGCGTCGCGGTGCCGACATCGGCTACGTGATGGAGCTGGACCTGGAAGAAGCGGTGGCCGGCGTTGAGCGCCGCATCGAGATTCCGACCCTGGCCGAGTGCGGTGATTGCGACGGCAGTGGCTCGGAAGACCGCAAGGTCGAGACCTGTAATGTTTGCGGTGGCCGCGGCCAGGTGCGTGTGCAGCGTGGCATCTTCGCCATGCAGCAGGCCTGCCATAACTGCGATGGTCGCGGTCAGATCATCAGCAAGCCCTGCAAGACCTGCCACGGCAATGGCCGTGTCGAGGAAGACAAGGTGTTGTCGGTCAAGGTGCCGGCAGGCGTGGATACCGGCGACCGCATCCGCCTGCAGGGCGAGGGCGAAGCCGGCCCGGCCGGTGCGCCGGCGGGTGACCTGTATGTGGAAGTGCGCGTGCGCGAGCATGCCATCTTCACCCGCGATGGTGACGACCTGCACTGCGAAGTGCCGGTGCGTATCTCGCAGGCCGCGCTGGGCGATGCGATCCGCGTCGCAACCCTGGGCGGTGAAGCGGAAATCCGCATCCCGGCCGAGACCCAGACCGGCAAGCTGTTCCGCCTGCGTGGCAAGGGCGTCAAGTCGGTGCGCAGCCGCACCGAAGGCGACCTGTACTGCCGTGTCGTGGTGGAAACCCCGGTCAACCTGACTGCCGAGCAGCGCAAGTTGCTGGAGCAGTTTGAAGCCACCTTCGTAGGCGAGGAAGCACGCAAGCACTCGCCGAAGTCGGCGACCTTCATCGATGGCGTAAAGGGCTTCTGGGAACGCATGAAGTCCTGATGCGTCACCTGTAATGCCGAGCCATGCTCGGCATCAGCTCCACCTGTAGTGCCGAGCCATGTTCGGCATCAGTTCCACTTGTAGTGGCGAGCCATGCTCGGCAGAGGCGTTCCCGGTAATGCCCCTGCCGAGCATGGCTCGGCACTACCTCGTTATGCCATCTGCTATTGGTTGCGCGCGCAAGCGTGTGCACTCGCGCCTCGTCCTGCGGACGTAGAATAGGGCGATGAACGAAGTCGACCATAGCCATCTCGTGCACGGTCGTCGGCAACGCCCGGATGGGCCGTCGCCGGTGGACGTGATCTCCGTGCAATCCCAGCTGGTCTACGGCCATGCCGGCAACAGTGCGGCTGTGCCGCCGCTGCGTGCACTGGGCCTGCGCGTAGCCGAAATTCCCACGACGCTGCTCAGCAACGCGCCGTTCTACGCGACGTTGCGCGGCCGCGTGCTGCCTGCAGATTGGTTCGCGGAACTGTTGCAGGGTGCGACCGAACGGGGCCTGCCGCAACGCGCCGGTGCGTTGGTATCCGGCTACTTCGGCAGCGTCGCCAACGGCGCCGCGTTTGCCGACTGGCTGGATGAGGTGCTGCCGCAATCGCCGAACCTGCGTTACTGCCTGGATCCAGTCATCGGTGACACCCATACCGGCCCTTACGTTGAGCCGGGGCTGGAGACGATCTTCAGCGAACGGCTGTTGCCGCACGCTTGGTTGGTCACGCCCAACGCCTTCGAATTGGGCCGCCTGACCGGCATGCCAGCGCTGGAGCAGGACGACGCCATCGCTGCCTCGCGCAAGCTGCTGGAGCGCGGCCCGGAATGGGTGATCGCGCATTCGGTGTCGGGTGACCCCGGTGAGCTGGTTACGCTGGCGATCGGCCGTGAACAGATCTGGCGCTGGACCTCGCCGCACCTGCCGGTGGACGTGGCCGGCACCGGTGATGTGCTGATGTCGCTGCTGGTGGCGTTCCTGCTCAAGGGCCATAGCTTCGAGGACGGTGTGAGCCGCGCCATTGCCGGCGTGCATGCGGCGCTGGAAGCGACCCTGGCCACCGGCGTGGAGGAATTCGACGTGCTGGCCGCAGCGCCGGCCGCGCTGGGCACGCCTTACCGCTTCCGCGCCGAGCGTCTGGCGTGAGTCTGCGTCCAGTCATCGGCATCGTCGGTAGCGGCGGTGCCTTTGGACGTTGGCTGCGTGGCTTCTTCGAATCGCGCATGGGTTTGCAGGTCATCGGCCACGATCCTGTCGATGTGGACTCGCAGACCCCGGAGCAGTTGCTGGAACAGGCCGATGTGCTGCTGTTCTCGGCGCCGATCCGGCACACGCCCGCATTGATCCGCGACTACATCCGCCAATCGGCCGGACGTGAGCGCGGCAAACTGTGGCTGGACGTCACCTCGATCAAGGCCGAGCCGGTGGCGGCGATGCTGGAGTCGCAGGCGTCGGTCGCTGGCCTGCACCCGATGACCGCACCACCCAAGGCGCCGACCTTGAAGGGCAGGGTGATGGTGGTCTGTGAAGCGCGGCTGGATGCGCAGTGGCAGGCGTGGCTGGATGAACTGTGCATCGCCTTGCAGGCCGAATGCGTGCGCGGCACTGCCGAGCACCACGACCGGGTGATGGCGCTGGTGCAGGCGATGGTGCATGCCACCCATCTGGCCCAGGCCGGCGTACTGCGCGAATACGCACCGATGCTGGGCACGCTGAGCGAATTGATGCCGTATCGCTCGGCTGCATTTGAACTGGATGCGGCGGTGATCTCGCGCATCCTGTCGTTGAACCCGGCGATCTATGAAGACATCCAGTTCGGCAATCCGCATGCCGGCGAAGTACTGGATCAGCTGCTGCTGCAGCTGCAGCAGCTGCGTGGCCTGGTGGGGCAGGGCGATGATGCCGCGCGAGCGCTGTTCCGTAGCCGGTATCTGGCTGACAACAAGGCGGCGGTGGATGAGCAGACCTTGCGCGATGGCAACTACAGCTTCGAGCGGGTGGGTTACCTGCTGGCGGATCTGACTGACCAGAGCGCGATGAGTGTGCATCTGCCGGAGGATCGCGCCGGCTCCTTGCGTGAGCTGCTGCATGTGTTTGAGCGGCATGGCATCAGCCTGGCCTCGATTCATTCCTCGCGCACGCCTGGCGGTGAGGTCCACTTCCGCATGGGCTTTGTGCAGGCCTACGCGGCCGATGTGATTTCAGCGGCCAGCGACGAGATCAACAGCAGCGGCATAGGTCGCGTACTGGAGCGCTAAGCCTGCAGTAGTATGGAAGCTGTGGGAGCGGCGTAAGCCGCGAAGCTCATGAGCCAACAGCAGCAAGAGCTACTGCATCTGCAACAGCCCAAAAGCACCCCTCTCCAACCCTCCCCTTTGCTGCGCAAAAGGGAGGGGGCGCAACCTATTGACGTCTCATTGGCTGCGACTTAATCCACAGCGACGTGTGTGCAAGCATGTGGATAATCACTGACATCCCTTGGGGCACAAGGCTGTCAAGATGGTTGGTGAAAAATTGATCAGCCGCAGGCCGGATCGGCAAAGCGTATTCAGAATTACCCGGCCAGCCGCCAGCGGGGCCTTCCTGATGCGCGCCGGCAATGATCACGGCGCGCTGTAGAAGCAGGGAATCAGGCCCGATAGGGCTGGTTCATCGACAGACTGACTTCGCCATCTGCACTGAACAGGTTGCTGCCACGACGCAGCAGCGGTCGACCGTCGGCAAGCTCATAGCGGGGCGGCCGGTTCGTCTTGCCTGTCTCGGGGCTGCTGGGTTCATCAAGAAACTCGATGACGATGCAGCTCTCGCCATCGCGCGTGGTTGCTGGAAACTGTCTGAACGCCATTGCTTGCCTCCAGGGCGGTGCCAGTGGCAGGGCTGCCACGCCCTGAGCTTGCCGCCGTGCTTGTTAGCCTTGCGTTACCGCAGCGTTCTCAATCTATGAACTGGAGGCGCGCCAGCTCGGCATACAGGCCGTCCTGTGCCAACAGTTCAGCATGCGTGCCCTGCGCGACGATGCGGCCGTGGTCCATCACCACGATGCGGTCGGCCTTCAATACCGTTGCGAGCCGATGGGCGATCACCAGCGTGGTGCGGCCTGCCATCAACCACTCCAGTGCCTGCTGCACGGCGCGCTCACTCTGCGCATCCAGCGCGCTGGTCGCTTCGTCCAGCAGCAGCACCGGTGCGTCCTTGAGCAGGGCGCGGGCAATGGCTACACGCTGCTGCTGGCCGCCGGACAGGCGTGCGCCACGTTCGCCCAGGTCGCTGGCATAGCCTTCCGGCAACTGCATCAGGAAATCGTCGGCCTCGGCCGAGCGCGCGGCGGCGCGAACTTCCTCGTCGCTGGCTTCGAGACGGCCGTAGCGGATGTTGTCGGCGGCGCTGGCGGCAAACAGGGCCGGCTGTTGTGGCACCAGCGCAATGCTCTGGCGCAGCTGTGCCGGATCCAGCTCGCGCAGGTCGACGCCGTCCAGACGCAGATGACCGCTGTCCGGATCATGGAAGCGCAGCAGCAGCGACAGCACGGTGCTTTTGCCGGCGCCCGATGGGCCGACCAGGGCCACGGTTTCGCCCGGCGCCACGGTCAGGCTGAAGTCATCCAGCGCCGGATGATCCGGGCGCTGCGGGTAATGGAACGACACATGCTCGAAGCGGATTTCGCCGCGAACCGGCGAGGGCAGCGATTGCGGCTTTGCGGGTGCGGTGATCTGCGGACTCTCCGCCAGCAGCTCACCAATACGGCCCATGCCGCCGGAGGCGCGCTGCAGTTCGTTCCAGACTTCGGCTAGGGCGCCAACCGAGCCGCCACCGATCAAGGCGTACAGCACGAACTGGCCCAGCGTACCTGCCGTCATGCGGCCGTCGACGACGTCGTGCGCCCCCGACCACAGCACCGCAACGATGGCACCGAACACCAGCACGATGGCGATGGCGGTAACAAAGGACTGGGTGCGGATGCGACGTTTGGCGGTGGCCACGGAGACATCCAGTGCGGCCTCGAAGCGCCCGCGTTCATAGGGCTCGCGCGCATGCGCCTGCACGGTGCGCACCGCGCCCAGCGTTTCTGCCGCCAGCGCATTGGCATCGGCGACGCGATCCTGGCTGGCGCGGGAGATCTTCTGCAGCTGGCGTGCACCGAGCACGATCGGCAGCACCGCCAATGGGATGCCGATCAACGAGTACACCGCCAGGCGCGGACTGGTAACGAACAGCATGACCATCGCGCCAACCACGGTAACGCTGCTGCGCAGTGCCACCGACATGGTCGAGCCGATCACGCTGCGCAGCAGCTCGCTGTCGGCGGTCAGGCGTGAGACCAGCTCGCCGCTGCGGGTACGGTCGTGGAAGCCGGCGTCCAGGCCGATCAGGTGGGCATAGAGCCTGCCGCGCAGGTCGGCCACGACCTTCTCGCCCAGCAAGGAGACAAAGAAAAAGCGTGCGGCAGTGGCCAGTGCCAGCACCACCGCGACAATGAACAGCAGCATGAAGGTGCGGTTGATCTCGCCGCCGCCGGAGAAGCCATGGTCGATCATCTGTTTGACCGCCATCGGCAGGCTGAGTGTCGCCGTCGATGACACCGCCAATGCGATCAACCAGGCCGTGAACAGGCCGCTGTGACGGCGAACGAACGGCCACAGGGTTTTCAGACTGCCGAGTTTCTGCAACTTGCGAGGCTGTGCGGAAGATGTATCAGTCATGGTCGACAGGTTCGCTCAGGCGTAGACGGTCGCGGGTGGCGTCGCGCAGGCGCAGGGCCAGCGCATCGATCTGGTCTGCCGGCAGGCGCACGTGCAGGCGCAGGCCCTCGGGCAGGAAGTGTTCTTCAAGTTTCTCGGCGCCGGCGCTGCCGAGCAGGGTATGCACGATGCCCATGTCCTCGAAGCCGCATTGCAGGATGCGTTCGGTCATGGGCACCAGCGGAAGGCGCTGGGCCAGTCGCAGGCATTCGGCGGCAGTGCCGCCATAGGCACGAACCAGGCCGCCGGCGCCGAGTTTGATGCCGCCATACCAGCGTGTCACCACTACAGCGATGCGGTCATAACCCTGACCGTCTATCGCTGCGAGAATCGGGCGTCCAGCGGTACCTGCCGGCTCGCCGTCGTCACTGGAGCGATAGTCATTGCCGTGTCGGTAGGCCCAGCAGTTGTGCGTGGCGTCGGCATCCGATACCGATTGGATGAATGCCAGCGCTGCGGCGGCATCGCTGATCGGCGCTGCCTGGGCAAGGAAGCGACTGTGTTTGATGTCCAGCTGGTGGCTGGTGGGTGCGGCGAGAGTGTCGAGCATTGCGGTCATTCTAGTGGCAGCGCCGCAAAGCTGTAGCGGATGCGGCTCAATCCCTGAGCAGCGGCCGCAGGTCGCGCGGAATGCGCGCTTCCGGGTAGTCGTGGGCGAAACGACGCAGGCTTGCCTTTGCACCCTCCAGGTCGCCGGCCTGTTCACGCTCGCGGATACGCTTGATCCACTGATGGCGCGACAGCATGGCATCGGCCTCGACGTCCGGGGTGCTGTCGGCAGCGATGGTCGCTGCGCGTTGGCGGCGTGCCTCCGCCGCCTTGCTGACAGTCTTGGCGCCAGCATGCGGAATCGGAGCGGCGCCAGTAGGTGCCGGCCGGCGGGATGCAGCACGTGCGGGAGCGGGTGCCGTTTCGCTCAGATAGACGTTGTCCTGTGAGGCGTCGGCGGAGCTGGCCTGTTCGGCTTGAACAGGTGCTGCCATCGGTGCCGGAGCCATCACGGGCGCTGGAGGGGCAGGCGGGGCGGGCGGGACAATGACCGGTGCAGCGGAGAAGGCGCGGGGCGATTGCCCTGTATTGCCGGTGGCGGGCTGCTCGATGCCGATGGCCTTGTCCTTGTGCGCAGCATGTGGCTGCGCGGCGCCAGCGCTGGACGCCTTCGCGTTGACGCCGGATCGGTCCTGCGGCACAGCCGCCGCCGCGGCGGCATCCTCGGCAGCTTGGGCCGGGGCTGGGCTTGCAGGTGCCGCAGCGACCTCGGCAGCGGCAATGTCAGCGGCCATTGGTTCCGTCGCGGGCGCGGACATATCGGCGTGTTGCATCGCCGGTTGCGGCGGTGTCAGCGGGCGCAGCTGCCAGGCCAGGCCTACCACCAATACCAGTGACGCGGCCACGGCCAGTGAAGAGACCAGCCCGCGCCGACGACCCCAGCCGCGGCGCTGCGATGCGGATGGCTGGCTGGCGGAAGCCGTGCCGCGAGTCTGGGTGTCCGCTTGGAGTTGTTCTGACTGAGGCTGCGTCTGCGGCTTGGCGCGGGCCAAGTCCATGATCCGCGCATCGAGCTGCGCGCTGGGGGTGGCCGCGCCGGCGCCGGGACGGCCGAGCAGGCGGGCCAGCTCGCGCTCTTCGGGGGTCAGCATGTCGGGGATGTTCATTCGCTCAACCTCGCGCGCAGCTTGTCCATCGCATAGCGCAGCCGCGATTTGACGGTTTCCCGGCCAACGCCGGTGATCTGCCCGATCTCCTCCAGGCTGAGTTCCTGTTCCAGTCGCAGGATCACGACTTCCTGTTGTTCGGGTGGCAGCTCGGCCAAGGCCTGGCGCAGCTGCAGGCGCTGGGCGTGTTCGTCGGCCAGCAACTCGGGAGTGCAATTGTCGGCCAGGCGTGCGGTGCGCTCGTCCGCATCTTCGGGTGCTGCAGGGCGATGACGGGCGGCGCGCCAGTGGTCGTTCAGGCGGTTGTGGGCGATCCGGAACAGCCAAGTGGCGAAGGCCGCATCGGGCTTCCAGCCGGCGCGGGCGTTGATCATCTTCTGCCAGACGTCCTGGAACAGCTCCTCGGCCAACGGCCGGTCACGCAGCTGGCCGAGCAGATAGTGGAACAGCCGCGCGCGGTGCCGGGCATAGAGCTCGGAGAACGCATCGCTGTCACCGTCGGCATAGGCCAACATCAGCACTTCATCGGTAGGGGTCTGGACAGCGGTATCCACCCGGCAAGCGTAGTGGCTGGGTGGGTTTCTGCCTAGCTCCGCAGCAGTCCCTGCCAAGGCATATTCATTTATGTGAAAACCAATCTTTTTTCTGGAACGCACTGCCCTTGACCGCTGTGAAAGGTATGCTGCGGGATCAGGGGGGAGTTCCGGCACACCGGGACCCAGAGAGAACGGATACATGTCGTATAGCGAGCTTGACGCGCGGATTGAAGCGCCGCGCGCCGATTCATTTTCGCCGGTCACCCAAGCGGTGGCGACATTGCAGGGTTTGTTGCACCACGCCAGCCCCGTTGCGCTGGCGTGGCGCGACGGGGTGCTGGGCGAGGGTGGGTGCAGTGTCCCGGAATCTGCCGTCGACCTATGCCAGCTGGCCCGTGGGCGGCTGATGGGAAAGGCTGCAGGCCTGCCTCCCGGCTGCCAAACGCTGGAATGGCGTGGTGACGATGGGGCCGAGTACGTATTGCTGATCGACGCCGGACCGGCGCTGCCTGCGATGGACCGCGGAGCCTGGCAGGGCGCGGTGCGGATGATGATCGGATCCGCCATGGAGCTGATGCGCCAACGCCGGCAGATAGACGAACTGCAGCGCTCCAAACAGCTGCAGAAGGCCTTGTTCGAGATCGCCGACCTGGCAGGTGCGGACCTGGCCATGACGGAGATGATGGCGCATTTCCATCGCATCCTCGGTTCGCTGATGTACGCCGAAAACTGCTACATCGTCGAGTGCGATGAGGAGCAGCGGAGCCTGGAGTTTCTGTACTTCGTCGACACCCATGACAGCTATCTGCCTGAGCCGGGTCGCCGCTATCGCTATGAGGAAATGCCGGCCAGCCTGACCTTCGCAGTACTGCGCAATGGGCGGGCGCTGAGTGGACCCTCGCGTGAACTGGCCAAATACCTGGAACACCCCTGCGAGGTGTCGGAGGGTGTGGAGAGCACCGACTGGCTGGGCGTGCCGATGTGGCGCGACAACCGCGTTTGCGGGGCGATCGTGGTGCAAAGCTACGTCGCCAATGCGTGCTACGGCGAGGAAGAGCTCGCATTGTTGAACTTCGTTGCCAAGCACATCCTTACCGCCATGGATCGCCATCAGGCGCATGCACAGCTGGAACAACGCGTCTGGCAGCGTACCCAGGATCTGGAACGCATCAACAACCACCTGCAAGGCGAGATCATCGAGCGGCGGCGCGCGGAGTTGCTGCAGGCGGCGCTGTTCAATATTTCCGAACTGGCACTGAGCGGCAAGACTACCGGCGAGTTCTATACGCAGGTGCACGAGATCATCGGCCGCCTGCTGGATGCCAGCAATTTCTACGTGGCAATGGTGACCGAGGACGCTGCGGGCATCGAGTTCGTCTATTCGGTTGACCGCTTCAACCGCGAGCGCGCTTCGCGCGTCTTCAGTGACGGCTTGACCGAGTATGCGCTGCAGCGCCGCGAGCCGGTGTTGTTGACGCGGGCGGACATCGACACGTTGATTGCCGCGGGGACCTTGAAGGAATTTGGTGCCAAGTCGCAATGCTGGTTGGGCGTACCGCTGTTCAGTGACGAGGAAGTGGTCGGGGTCATCGCCGTACAGAGCTACAACCCGCAGGTGGTGTTCAGCGCGGATGACCAGCGCCTGTTGGTGTTTGTCGCCCGTACCATCGGCAACAGCCTGGCCCGCCAGCGTGACCAGCAGCGCTTGGTGCAGGCCCATGCCGACCTTGAGCTGCGGGTGACCGAGCGTACCCGCGAGCTTGGCGAGGTGAACCAGAAATTGCTGGGGCAGATTGGCGAACGCATGCGCGCCGAGCAGCGCCTGACCCATCTGGCCATGCACGACGTGCTGACCGGCCTGCCAAACCGGCTGCATCTGCAGGATCGCCTGGAGCGCGCCATCGAGAATGCGGAACTCGGTATTGCCCCGCACTTCGCGTTGCTGTTCCTCGATCTGGATCGCTTCAAATGGGTCAATGACAGTATCGGCCATGCAGCCGGCGACCAGATGCTGGTCGAAGTGGCACGGCGCCTGGTTGGCCTGGTCCGCGGCGAGGATGTGGTGGCGCGACTGGGCGGCGATGAGTTTGCGTTGCTGGTGCACTCCGACCGCGGTTCGACGGCGGCGATGGATCTGGGCCGACGCCTGCTCAAGGCGCTGGAAGCGCCGATGTGGGTGGACGGGCGCGAGTTGTTCCCGTCGGGAAGCATCGGCATCGCGGTGTGGGATGCGCGCTACACCTCTGGCGCGGATCTGCTGCGTGATGCGGATGCGGCCATGTACCGCGCCAAGCTCAAGGGCCAGGACCGCTGCGTGATGTTCGACGGCGCGATGCACGACGAAGCCATGCGCAGCCTGGAACTGGAAGCGGACTTGCGCCGGGCGATCAAGAAGCGTGATTTCCTGCCTTATTACCAGCCCATCGTCTGCCTGCTCGATGGACGGGTGGTTGGCCATGAGGCGCTTCTGCGTTGGCAGCATGAGCGTCGCGGCGTGTTGCTGCCTGGCCAGTTCCTGTCACTGGGTGAGGAAAGTGGCCTGATCGAACAGGTGGACTGGCAGATCTATGAGCAGGTGATGGAGGACATGGCGGCGTCGTCGGTCGGCTATATCTCGGTGAATGTCTCGCCTCGTCACTTCCGCTCGGTTGAGTTCGCGCCACGCCTGCTGGGAATGCTGGATGCGGCGGGTGCGGACCCTGCGCGGCTGCGCGTGGAGATAACCGAGATGGCCTTGCTGGACGACGAGCCACGTACCTTGCGTGCCCTGCACCAGCTGCGCGAACGCGGTGTTGTGGTGCAGCTGGATGACTTCGGCACCGGCTATTCGGCGCTGTCCTATCTGCATCGGTTCCCGATCAGTGCATTGAAAGTGGACCGTAGCTTTGTCGCTGGCCTGCACGATGAGGGAAGCAGCAGCACGCTGGCCCTGGTGCAGGGCGTGCTGTCGCTGGCACGCACGCTGGGCATCGAGACGATAGGCGAGGGCATAGAGGACGAACGCCAGTTGCAGACGCTCAAGGAGCTCGGTTGCAACTTCGGCCAGGGCTACTTGTTGGGCTATCCGGCGCCGTGCGAGCAGAGCCTGCAGCGCAGGAAGGCCGCAGGGTTGTAGGAGCGGCGTAAGCCGCGAAGCCACCAATCCATCCGGTGCGTATCAGTTGCAATTGCACGATGCGCGTTTGCTCTTGAGCGCGGAATGTATGCGACCTGCATGGTCTACGAGCTTCGCGGCTTACGCCGCTCCCACAAAAGCTCGGCGGTTCATCAACGCAGCGCGTTGCGCTTCTTCTCGTCGAACCACTTGTCGGCCTGCGCCGGCGAGTAGTTGCGCATCCATTCCAGCATCTGCGTCGGGTCTTCGCCGTACCACAGGTCTTCGCGCTGTTCCGGGTGCAGGAAGCGCTCGCTGACCATGGTATCGATCATGCCGATCAGCGGCTGGTAGAAGCCGTCGATGTCGAGGAAGGCGCAGGGCTTGTGGCCGATGCCGAGCTGGCGCCAGGTCAGCATCTCGAAGATCTCCTCGGCGGTGCCAAAGCCGCCGGGCAGGGCGACGAAGGCATCGGACAGGTCGAACATGCGCGACTTGCGCTCATGCATGGAGCCGACGATTTCCAGTGAGGTAACGCCCTTGTGCGCCACTTCCATGTCCACCAGGTGCTGCGGGATCACGCCGGTGACTTCGCCGCCGGCCGCCAGTACGCCATCGGCCACCGCGCCCATCAGGCCGGTGCGGCCGCCGCCATAGACCAGGCGCAGGCCTTCGTTGGCGATGCGCTTGCCCAGTTCGGTTGCGCGTTCGACATAGACGGGCTTGGCACCGGGGTTGGAGCCGCAATAGACGCAGATGGATTTCATGGGTTGTTCCTGATGAATGGGAAGAGGTGGTCGTCCTGCTGCCGATGAATGCGCATGCAGACCGGGGAATACAAAAGCAAGAAGGCTCCGCCGGGGCGGAGCCTTCAGGTCACGGGCCGTGGAGCTTAGTTGGCCTTGTGGATGGCGCGCTTGGTCACTGCCATCGCCGCGTCGTGCACTGCCTCGGACAGCGACGGGTGGGCGTGGCAGATGCGGGCCAGGTCATCGGACGAGCCGCTGAACTCCATGGTCAGCACACCTTCGTGCACCAGCTCGGAGACATTGGCGCCCACCAGGTGCATGCCCAGCACGCGGTCGGTTTCGGCGTGTGCCAGCACCTTGACGAAGCCCGCCGGCTCCACCATGGCAACGGCACGGCCGTTGGCGGCGAACGGGAAGCTGCCGGCCTTGTACGGGATGCCTTCGGCCTTGAGCTGGGCTTCGGTCTTGCCGACCCATGCCAGTTCCGGCTCGGTGTAGATGACCCACGGGATGGTGTCGAAGTTGACGTGGCCCGGCAGGCCAGCGATCAGCTCGGCCACGGCAACGCCTTCCTCGAAGCCCTTGTGGGCCAGCATCGGGCCGCGCACGCAGTCGCCCACCGCCCACACGCCGTCAACGCCGGTGTGGCAATGGTCGTCGACCACGATCTGGCCACGCTCGTTGAGCTGCACGCCGGTGCCTTCGGCCAACAGGCCCTTGCTGGCGGCGCGGCGGCCAACGGCCACCAGCAGCTTGTCGACGGTCAGGGTCTTTTCGCCCTCGGCGTCGGTGTAGCTGACAATGACTTCCTCGCCCTTGATCTCGGTCTTGGAGACCTTGGCGTTGAGGCGGATGTCCAGGCCCTGCTTCTTGAATTCCTTGGCGGCAACCTTGGCCACTTCGGCATCGGCGGCAGCCAGGAACTCCGGCAGTGCTTCCAGGATGACCACTTCCGAACCCAGGCGCTTCCACACGCTGCCCAGTTCCAGGCCGATCACGCCGGCGCCGATCACGGCCAGGCGCTTGGGCACTTCGGTGAAGTCCAGCGCGCCGACGTTGTCGACGATGTGCTTGCCATCAAACTTGGCGAACGGCAGTTCGATCGAATCCGAACCGGCGGCGATGATGACGTTGGTGCCCTTGAGCTCGACTTCCGAACCGTCGTGCTGCTTGACCTTGACCACGTTGCCGGCCTGCAGCTGGCCGAAGCCGTAGTAGGTGGCAACCTTGTTGGCCTTGAACAACTGGGCGATGCCGCCGGTGAACTGCTTCACGATGGCGTCCTTGCGGCCGACCATCTTGCTCACGTCGATCTTGGCGTCGTTGAAGCTGATGCCGTGCTGATCGAAGATGTGGCCCATGTTCCAGTACTGGCGCGAGGAGTCCAGCAGCGCCTTGGACGGGATGCAGCCCACGCGCAGGCAGGTGCCGCCCAGGGCCGGCTTGCCGTCCTTGCCCAGCGCTGCGTCGATGCAGGCGGTCTTCAGGCCCAGCTGTGCGGCGCGGATGGCGGCGTGGTAGCCGGCCGGACCGGCACCGATGACGACGACGTCGAATTGTTCAGCCATTTGAGATTCCTTGTTGCCTGTCCCTTCTCCCGCCGGGAGAAGGTGGCGCATAGCGCCGGATGAGGGTGCGGGTGAGGCTTGCCCTCACCCCAACCCCTCTCCCGCAGGCGGGAGAGGGGCTCAGAGCTGTTACAGACCGAACAGCATGCGGCCCGGGTTTTCCAGCTGGTTCTTGATGTCCACCAGGAACTGCACCGAATCCTTGCCGTCGATGATGCGGTGGTCATAGGACATGGCCAGGTACATCATCGGGGCGATCACGACCTGGCCGTTCTCGGCGATCGGACGGTCCTTGATGGCGTGCATGCCCAGGATGGCGCTCTGCGGCGGGTTGACGATCGGGGTCGACATCAGCGAGCCGAAGGTGCCGCCGTTGGTCACGGTGAAGGTGCCGCCCTGCAGTTCTTCCAGCGACAGCTTGCCGTCACGGGCCTTCTTGGCGTAGTCGGCGATGGCCTTTTCGATGTCGGCGAACGACATGCGCTCGACGTTGCGCAGCACCGGGGTCACCAGGCCCTTCTCGGTCGAGACCGCGATCGATATGTCCGAGTAGCCGTGATAGATGATGTCGTCACCATCGATCGAGGCATTGACCAGCGGGAAGCGCTGCAGTGCGTTGGCGGCAGCCTTGACGAAGAAGCTCATGAAGCCGAGCTTGATGCCGTGGGCCTTGACGAACTCTTCCTGCAGCTCCTTGCGCGCAGCCGAGACCTTGGACAGGTTGACTTCGTTGAAGGTGGTCAGCATGGCGGTCGAGTTCTTCGACTGCATCAGACGCTCGGCAATGCGCTTGCGCATGCGGGTCATCGGCACGCGTTCTTCCGGACGTGCACCGCCGGCCTTGCCGACGCCGCCGTTGCGGGCGAAGTTGACGATGTCTTCCTTGGTGACCGCGCCGTGGCGGCCGGTGCCGGCCACGTCAGCCGGGTTCACGCCTTCGGTGATGGCCGAGAAACGGGCGCCCGGGGGCAGGGCATCGGCAGCCGACTTGGCAGCCGGGGCCGGAGCAGCGGCAGCAGCCGGAGCGGCGGCCGGGGCAGCAGCCTTCGGTGCTTCGGCAGCAGCGGCCGGGGCGGCAGCGGCAACCGCGCCTTCCTCGATGATGGCCAGGATCTGGTTCGAGGTGACGGTGTCGCCTTCCTTGAACTTGATTTCCTTCAGCACGCCATCAACCGGTGCCGGCACTTCCAGAACGACCTTGTCGGTTTCCAGGTCGAGCAGGTTCTCATCACGCTTGACGGCCTCGCCAGCCTTCTTGTGCCAGCTGGCGATGGTGGCGTCGGAGACGGATTCGGGCAGTACCGGTACTTTGACTTCGGTGGCCATTTGGCTGATTTCCTGGTTTCGTTTTCTTGTGGAAAAGGGGGCTTATTCGGCGTAGTTGTCGTCGATCTTGTTGACCAGCGCGTCGGCGAGCAGCTGTGCGAGTTCGCGCAGGTGATCGGACATGTGGCCAACGGCAGGCGACGGAGAACGCGGGCGACCGGCATAGTGCAGGGACTGGCCATCGGCCACGCATGCCTGCAGGTGGTGCTTGATCTGGTACCACGCACCCTGGTTCATCGGCTCTTCCTGGCACCACACGACGTCGGTGGCCTTGCCGTACTTCTTCAGCTCGGCGGCCAGCGCCGGGCGCGGGAACGGGTAGAGCTGCTCCACGCGCACCAGTGCCACGTCGTCCTGGCCACGCTTGGTCATGTCTTCCAGCAGGTCGTAGTAGACCTTGCCCGAGCAGACCACCACGCGCTTGACCTTCTTGGCGTCCGCGGTGGCGTCGCCGATCAGGTGCTGGAACTCGCCATTGGCCATTTCATCCAGGCTGGACACGGCCAGCTTGTGGCGCAGCAGCGACTTGGGCGACATGACGATCAGCGGCTTGCGGGTGTCCATGCGCATCTGGCGACGCAGCATGTGGAACGCCTGGGCCGGGGTGGACGGCACGCAGACCAGCATGTTCTCCAGTGCGCACAGCTGCAGGAAGCGCTCAAGGCGCGCCGAGCTGTGTTCCGGGCCCTGGCCTTCATAGCCGTGCGGCAGCAGCAGGGTCAGGCCGGAGATGCGGCCCCACTTGGCTTCGCCGGAGGCGATGAACTGGTCGATCACCACCTGGGCACCGTTGGCGAAGTCGCCGAACTGGCCTTCCCAGATGCACAGGGTGTTGGGATCGGTGGTGGAGAAACCGTACTCGAACGCCATCACGGCTTCTTCGCTGAGCAGCGAATCGATGATGGTGGCCTGTTCCGGCGACTCGACCAGCTGACGCAGCGGCAGGTAGTAGTTGTCGGTCTTCTGGTCGTGCAGGATCGCGTGACGGTGGGTGAAGGTGCCGCGGCCCACGTCCTGGCCGACCAGGCGCAGGCCATTGCCTTCGTCCAGCAGCGTTGCGTAGGCCAGGTTTTCGGCAAAGCCCCAGTCGCCGAGGATTTCGCCGGCGGCCATCTTGCGACGGTCGTCGTACACCTTGGCAACGCGCGAATGCACTTCCACGCCTTCCGGAATGGTGTTGATCATGGTGGCCAGCTGGGTCAGCTTGCCCATCTCGACCTTGGTGCTGACCGGGTCGGACAGCTTGCCGGACAGGTACTTCGGCCAGTTGACGAACATCTTGCTGGTGGCCGGGGTCTTTTCGACCGTGGCCAGCTCGGTGGTGACTTCACCGGAGTCCAGCTTGTTGCGGTAGGTGTCGACCATTTCCTTGCCGGCGCCGGCGGCGATCACGCCTGCGGCTTCCAACTGCTCTGCGTAGAGCTCGCGGGTGGTCTTGTGCTTGCGGATCACCTGGTACATCAGCGGCTGGGTGATCGCCGGCTCGTCGGCCTCGTTGTGGCCCCAGCGGCGGTAGCAGACCAGGTCGATCACGACGTCCTTGTGGAACTGCTGGCGGAAGTCATAGGCCAGCTTGGCCGCGAATACCACCGCTTCCGGGTCGTCGCCGTTCACGTGCAGGACCGGTGCGGCGACCATCTTGGCGATGTCGGTGCAGTACAGGGTCGAGCGCGAGTCGTCGCGGTTGGAGGTGGTGAAGCCCACCTGGTTGTTGATGACGATGTGCACGGTGCCGCCGACGGTGAAACCGCGGGCCTGCGACATCTGGAACAGCTCCATCACCACGCCCTGGCCGGCAAATGCCGCGTCGCCGTGGATCAGGATCGGCATCACCTGCTTGCGTGCGGTGTCGTTGCGGCGTTCCTGGCGCGAGCGCACCGAGCCGGCAACCACCGGGTCGGCGATTTCCAGGTGCGACGGGTTGAAGGCCAGTGCCAAGTGCACCGGACCGCCGTCGCTGACCACGTCGGCCGAGAAGCCCATGTGGTATTTCACGTCACCGGCAACGGCGCGGTCGTCGTGCTCGAACTTGCCTTCGAACTCGTCGAACAGCTTGCGCGGGTTCTTGCCCAGGGTGTTGACCAGCACGTTCAGACGGCCGCGGTGGGCCATGCCGATCACCACGTCCTTGACGCCTTCCTTACCGGCGTCACGGATGATGGTGTCCATCATCGGGATCAGCGAGTCGCCGCCTTCCAGCGAGAAGCGCTTCTGGCCGACGTACTTGGTGTGCAGGTAGCGCTCCAGGCCTTCGGCGGCGGTCAGGCGCTCCAGCGTGCGACGCTTGGTGTCGGCATCCAGGTTGTAGTTGCCACCGGCAGCCTCGAGGCGCTGGTAGAGCCACTGGCGCTGCTCGACTTCGGCGATATACATGAATTCGGCGCCGATCGAGCCGGTATACGTCGCCTTCAGGCGTGCAACCAGATCGCGCAGCTTCATCCGCGGCTGGCCGCCAACACCGCCGGTGCTGAACTCGTCGTTGAGGTCGGCATCGCTGAGGTGGTGGAAGGGCAGGCCCAGGTCCGGCGGATTGACCGGCGGGGTCAGGCCCAGCGGGTCAAGATTTGCGCCGAGGTGGCCGCGCGAGCGGTAAGCGGTGATCAGGCGGCCGACATTGCGCTCGCGCTCGTCGCCGGAACCGGCGTTGCCGCCGACCTTGCCAGCATTCTTTGCGGCTTCGGTGATGTGTGCGATGGCGGCAGAGTGCGGCACATCGCCAGCTTCGCGGCCTTTGAAGCCGTCAAAGTAGGACTTCCACTTGGGGTCCACACTGTCCGGGGAGACGAGGTACTGTTCGTACAGGTCCTCGACATAGGAGGCGTTGCCGCCGGCGAGCTGCGATGATTGCGCAAACTGCTTCAGTAGATTGTC
Organism: Stenotrophomonas sp. STEN033; assembly: GCF_056856655.1. Classification (NCBI taxonomy): domain Bacteria; kingdom Pseudomonadati; phylum Pseudomonadota; class Gammaproteobacteria; order Lysobacterales; family Lysobacteraceae; genus Stenotrophomonas; species Stenotrophomonas sp. STEN033. Next base: position 28,235 of record NZ_JBXFWM010000030.1, on the reverse strand, counting down.
CACGATGGAGAGTCGGATTCACTTGTGGGGTAGTTCTGGGAACCGGCGGACCTGTTCTAGCGTCCCGCGCGGGCGTGTTCTAACCACGAAATTATACCCCTCACTGGACAGGAAGGGGCACCTACACTGTCCCGCGCATTAATACCTGACTGGGGCTTGTCCTGCCCCGGTCAATGCTCAGACACCTAGTACGCGAAGCCCGTTGCAATCACGTGAACGCTCCCAGATGCGCTTGAACAGCAGCTCCTGCTGCTGGGCGCGGGCGGGGCTGTCCAGCGCCAGTTCGCCTTCGACGCGGGCACCTATTGGACGAAAGTAGCAGTCGCCCTGATCGTTGCTGATCGCCGCCGAGGCCACCTGACAATCCGCCGGGTCTACCGGTTCACGCAGATGGAACACACTGGGCAGGCGCTGCACCAGTGCGATGAAGGCCGCAGACAGGGCGGGCAGGTCGGCTTCGTGCAGCAGCACGTGTACCTGCTTGTCGTGACGGGCGGTGGCAAACCGGCGCAGGGCGTCCAGTACCAGGGGCTGGGCGAGCAGGGCGTCATTGCCACGCAGCTGGAGGTACAGATGACGGCGTGCAGCGTGGATCACCGCTGCTGCCGACGCCCGGGCCTGATCCGGGTCCTGCACCCGCATTGCTCCGTCCAGACGCCGGCGCATGGTCTGGTGACCGATGCCGGCTTCTTCAAATTCAGCACCTTCCGGCAGAAACCCGTTACAGGCATAGAAGTCGCGGGCGTGCAGTTGAGCGTGCAGGCTTATTTCGCCCCAGCCGCGCTTGCGGGCGGCGCCCAGTAGCGCATTCAGCAAGGACTGGCCTACGCCTTTGCCACGCCAGGCGGCCAGTACCGCCATGCGGCCGATGCGCTGATCCGGGGTCAGGCGAGCAGCGCCGATGGCCTGGCCGTGTTGGTCCAATGCCAGGGCGTGGTCGCTGAGCGGGTCCAGTTCGTCGATTTCCAGCTCGGCCGGGACGTTCTGCTCGCTGACAAATACGGTATGACGCACGCCGTGCAGCAGGGCCTGCTGCACGGCGTAGTCGGCGATCTCTACATGGAAGATCGCAGCTGGACTCATGCCGACGGGGTTTCCGCGTCGTCTTCGTCCTCTTCTTCGCCGTCGTCGCAGATCACCACGACTTCGACACCTTCCTCGTTGACCATGACGGTCTCGATGCTGGCGCTGGACGGCTCGCCGTCACCGGCTTCGCTGTACTCGATGACCTCGATCTCGACTTCCGGAGCGTCGTCTTCGTCGTCGAAGTCCTCGTCGAAGTCTGTTTCTTCGGCATCTTCCAGCACTTCAAGTGCGTCCTGCTCGGCCAGCATGGCGGCGATGGTGTCCACGTCCAGCAACTGGTAATGGCCGCCGATGATCAGCTCCATCAAGGCGTCACGGCCCTTGTTGCTGAGCTTGTTGAACAGGCCGATATCGATCTGCTCGGCGCCGGCCAGGGCCTGCGCGTCCTTGATCGACAGCTGGAAGGCCAGGCCCGAGCAGTACAGCGAGGCGCCGCGGGTGGCGCGGCGCCAGGCCAGGCGGGCCCAGGGGTGGCGCTCGAGCACGCCGCCGTTTTCCAGCTCGGCCTGGACCTCTTCCGGCGACGGCGGTGCCTGCGAAGGCAGGATGTCGCCGGCGGCACGGTAGGTGGTGATGAAGCGACCGAACCAGTTACCGAGGCGGTCCGGATCGTTCATGCGCAACGCATTGAGCGCAGCAACCACACGCTTCATGGCGGCGGCGTCGATTTCGTTCGGATCTTCCGGCAGCTTCAGGTCCGGGTCCTGGAAGCGGATGGATTCGTCGGCATCGGCAACCAGATCGTCCAGGTAATCGCTGATCAGCTCAGCCGAGGACGGTGCACGCATGCCGAAGGAGAAGGTCAGGCAGGGGTTCACGGCAACGCCGTTGTGCGGCACGTTCGGCGGCAGGTACAGCATGTCGCCCGGGCCCAGCACCCAGTCGTGGGTCGCCTTGAACTTCTTCAGCAGCTTCAGCTCGACGTCGGGGCGGAACTCCAGCGACGGGCGCTTGCCCTTGGTCGACTCGCTGGCGTCGATCTGCCAGCGGCGCTGGCCGTGGGCCTGCAGCAGGAACACGTCGTACTGGTCGACATGGGCGCCAACCGAACCGCCGGTGGCGGCAAAGCTGATCATCACATCGTCCATGCGCCAGCGCGGCAGGAAGTTGAAATAGGAGGTCAGCGCGCGCACTTCCGGGTCCCACTTGTCCACGTCCTGCACCAGCAGGGTCCAGTCGTGGTCGGGCATGCCGGGGAAATCTTCTTCCTGGAACGGGCCGGTGCGCAGGGTCCAGCCATCGGTGGCGCGGTCGTGGCTGACGATACGGGCCAGTGCGCCTTCCTCGCAGGCCAGGCCGGCCAGGTCTTCGGGCATCACCGGGGTTTCGAAATCCGGGAAGGCGGCGCGGATCAGCAGCGGGCGCTTCTGCCAGTAGTCGCGCAGGAAGGTGGCCGGGTTCATGCCCAGCGGCAGCCCGGGCTTGGCCTGGACTTCGATCGGATAGGTCTTTTGCTTGCGTGCAGCCATGGGGGAAATCCTTTGCAGCGGAGGTCGAACAGGGGCGCGGATGTTGCGCAGACCTCCATTGTCCCCTTGTTCGCGCCAATGCGCACCGTAGGCGACTGATCTGGATCAAATAGGTAGGGCCTCAGGTAGTGCCGAGCCATGCTCGGCAATGGTCTGCCCGATGGCTCCCGCCGCAGGGGCACTGTCGGGAATGCTTCAGCGGCACCGGTGCTATTGCTGGGAAAGCCCTTGCCGAGCATGGCTCGGCACTACCCGCGGGATGGTCAGATGACCCGGTTGCCGGTGCCGCTGTCCTCGATCCTGGGCTCGCTGCTGGCGTTGACGGTATTGCCGGTGCCGCTGAAGCTGACCTCGGCGGTCTCGTTGACCAGGATCATGTTGTTGTTGCCGCTGATGTCGATGCGGCGTGCATTGGTCAGGTTGAGGACGTTGTCGCTGCCGACCACGCGGACGGTGTCGACCTGTTCGTTGAGCACGGTGAACTGGCGGCCTTCCACGGTGATGGAGCGGGCTTTGCTGACATTGAGCGAGCCATTGGAGGCGGTCACAGTGACATCGCCACATTCGCCGTCGATGACCTGGCTGCTGTTGTCGTGGCTGATGCGCAGGTTCTTGCCGTCGCACAGTGCGCCCGCGCCAGGGTCAGTGAGGGTGCTGACTGCCGGGCCGTTGGTGGTCGCCGGCGCGACTGTTGCCGTTGCGGGCGACGGTTTGTTGCAGGCGGTCAGGCTGAGGGCGCTGGCAAGAACGATGTAGAACACGGGCTGCTTCATCAGCGATTTCCGGACTGAGGGGTCAGTCCGATGCTGTCAGAGCGGCTGCGAAGGTTTCATTAGGTGGGTGTGGCGCTGTGGCGAGCAGGCCCGGCCAAGGTGGGAGTCGCGGGCGCGCGGTGACCAGGGGCGTTGCCGTGGTGCCGACTCTTTCCCTTCTCCCGGTCACGGGAGAAGAGCCTGTCCCCGCGAAGGCGGGGATGCCCGAAGGGCGGATGAGGGCAGCTTTTGCCCCCGCCCGGTTTCGCGGATGGCCCCTCTCGCCTCAAAGGTCAAAGAGGGGCGCAGCTCAATCCAATATTACCGGTGGATTAGATCGCCTTGGCCAGATCCGCAGCCAGGCCGGCATAGCCACCCGGGGTCAGCTCGCGCAGGCGCTGCTTGGCATCGGCCGGCAGTTCCAGGGTTTCGATGAACTCGCGCATCGAATCGGCGGTGATGCCGTGGCCGCGGGTCAGGGCCTTGAGCTGCTCATAGGGGTTGGGCAGGCCGTGGCGGCGCATCACCGTCTGTACGGCTTCGGCCAGTACTTCCCAGGCGGCATCCAGGTCGGCGTCCAGGCGCTCCGGGTTGACGGTCAGCTTGCCCAGGCCCTTGGCCAGCGACTCCAGGCCCACCTGGGTGTGGCCGAAGGCGGTGCCCACGGCGCGCAGCACGGTGGAGTCGGTCAGGTCACGCTGCCAGCGGCTGATCGGCAGCTTGGCGCTGAAATGCTCGAACAGCGCATTGGCGATGCCGAAATTGCCCTCGGCGTTCTCGAAATCGATCGGGTTGACCTTGTGCGGCATGGTCGAGGAGCCGACTTCGCCTTCCTTGAGCTTCTGCTTGAAGTAGCCCAGCGAGATGTAGCCCCAGATGTCGCGGGCCAGGTCGATCAGGATGGTGTTGGCGCGGCGCGCGGCGTCGCCGATCTCGGCAACGTTGTCGTGCGGCTCGATCTGCGTGGTGTAGGGGTTGAACACAAGGCCCAGCGAGGTGACGAAACGCTCGGCGAAGGCCGGCCAGTCCACGTCCGGGTAGGACACGACATGGGCGTTGTAGTTGCCAACGGCGCCGTTGATCTTGCCGGTCAGCTCGACCGCGCCGATCTGGCGGATCTGGCGCTCCAGACGGGCCACGACGTTGGCGATTTCCTTGCCAAGGGTGGTCGGCGAGGCGGTCTGGCCGTGGGTGCGCGACAGCATCGGCTGCGCGGCCTGGGCATGGGCCAGCTGACGCAGCGCGGCGGCGATGCCGCCATAGGCCGGCAGGACCACCTTTTCGCGGGCTTCGGCCAGCATCAGGCCATAGGACAGGTTGTTGATGTCCTCGCTGGTGCAGGCGAAATGCACGAACTCCAGCGCCGGGGCCAGCTCGGCATCGTCCTTGAGCTGTTCCTTGATGAAGTACTCCACGGCCTTGACGTCGTGGTTGGTGGTGCGCTCGATTTCCTTCACGCGGGCGGCGTTGTCGACCGAGAAACCGTCGGCCAGCGCACGCAGCTTGGCCTTGCCGCTGGCCGAGAAGTCAGCCAGCTCGGCGATGCCCGGCTCGGCGCCCAACGCCAGCAGCCATTCGATCTCGACCTTGACGCGGGCCTTGATCAGGCCGTACTCGGAAAAGATCGGGCGCAGTGCGTCGACCTTGCCGGCATAACGGCCATCAAGCGGGGACAGGGCGAGCAGGGCGGCTTCTTGGCGGGACGTATCCGTCATGGCGGCGTGCAGTTGGGCAGTGGCGGGGGCGCATATTCTACGCTGCCCGGGCCATCGCCGTTGCCGGGCCGTTCTGTCCCATCGGCCGCGGATGTGTTTGCCCGGGCAGGCGGGTATGGTGGGCGTAGCCGCCAGCCCGGGAAATCTGCCCACCGCCAGCCGCAGCTTTCCCTTCCCCAACAATGAGATTGTGCGGAGTTGATGATGAGCAAGGTTTCCAAAGCAGGTTTCCGGACCGAACACGACAGCATGGGCGAACTGCAGGTGCCCGCCGAGGCCCTGTGGGGCGCGCAGACCCAGCGCGCGGTGCAGAACTTCCCGGTATCCGGGCAGCGCATGCCGCGCGCCTTCATCCGCGCGCTTGGCTTGATCAAGGGCGCCGCTGCCGAGGTCAACACCGGCCTGGGCCTGCTGCCCAAGGGCGTGGGCAAGGCGATCCAGTCCGCGGCCACCGAGGTGGCCATTGGCGCCCACGACCAGCATTTCCCGATCGACGTGTACCAGACCGGTTCGGGCACCTCATCCAACATGAATGCCAACGAGGTCATCGCCACCCTGGCCAACCACAGTGGCAAGGCCGGCAAGACGGCGGTGCACCCCAACGACCACGTCAATCTGGGGCAGAGCTCCAATGACGTGATTCCTACTGCCATCCGCGTCTCGGCCCAGCTGGAAACGATGGAATCGCTGCTGCCGGCGCTCAAGCACCTGCGCAAGACCATCGACAAGCGGGCGCGCGGCCTGGGCAAGATCGTCAAGACCGGCCGCACCCACCTGATGGATGCCATGCCGCTGACCTTTGCCCAGGAGTTCGGCGCCTGGTCGGCCCAGCTGGCCTCGGCCGAAGGGCGCATCGAGGACGCCTTGAAGCGCCTGCGCCGGCTGCCGCTGGGTGGCACCGCTATCGGCACCGGCATCAATGCCGACCCACGCTTTGGCGGCAAGGTCGCGCGGGCGCTGTCGGCCAGTACCGGGGTCAAGTTTGAAAGTGCAGCCAACAAGTTCGAAGGCCTGGCCGCGCAGGACGATGCGGTGGAGCTGTCAGGTCAGCTCAATGCGCTGGCGGTGGCTCTGATCAAGATCGCCAATGACCTGCGCTGGATGAATTCAGGGCCGCTGGCCGGTCTGGGCGAGCTGGAGCTGCCGGCGCTGCAGCCGGGCAGCTCGATCATGCCGGGCAAGGTCAATCCGGTGATTCCGGAAGCCACCGTGATGGTGGCCGCGCAGGTCATCGGCCACCACACGGCGATCACCGTGGCCGGGCAGACCGGCAACTTCCAGTTGAACGTGGCGCTGCCGCTGATTGCCGCCAACCTGCTGGATTCGATCCAGTTGCTGTCCAATGTGATGAACCTGCTGGCCGACAAGGTGTTCGCCGGCCTGGTGGTCAAGCAGGAGCGGGTGCGGGAGGCGCTGGCGCGCAACCCCATCCTGGTGACGGCCTTGAACCCGATCATTGGTTACGAGAAGGCGGCGGCGATTGCCAAGCGTGCCTACAAGGAGCAGCGGCCGGTGCTGGACGTGGCGCTGGAAGACAGCGGCTTGTCCGAGGCCGAGCTGAAGCGGCTGCTGGACCCGGCGGCGTTGACGCTGGGTGGTATCCACGACCATTGAGGCGGGTAGTGCCGGCCATGGTCGGCATTGCCCCGCTTTCCCCCTCCCTTTCGCGCAGCGAAGGGGAGGGCTGGGGAGGGCTTGGCTTTTGAGCCTTTCGGGTGGTGGCAGTTTCGCGGCGCATGCCGCTTCTGCAGGCTTTGTTGGTAAAGCCTCTGCCGAGCATGGCTCGGCACTACATGGCGTTAGTCGAGCTGCCTGGGGGGCGGCTGGGGCTCAGCGTATGGCGCGCAGGTTGGCCAGCGCTTCGTCGTACTTCTCGAACTCGGGAATGTGCTTGGCCAGGTCCGGTGGGAATGGCGATTGGCCTTCGGGGATCTGCAGCGGTAGCGTGCGCTGCTGTGCCAGCGACGGATCGGCGTCCACCAGGGTGTTCTGGCGCATGATCTGCAGCTTGACGAAGCTGGTCTGCAGCATGGCCTGCTGCTCGGCATTCAAGGGGATGACGATGTCATCCACGCGCAGGCGGCCGTCGGGCAGGATGTCCAGGTTCGGGTAGGGTGCGCGACGGATCGCGATGCGCTCCAGCGTTACCTCGGTCTTGGGTTTGCTGCGCTCGCTGCGGTGCTCGGCGTACTTCTCGCGATCACAGCCCGTCGCCAGGGTGGCGAAGGCAACGAGGATCAGCAACAACAGATTTTTCATGGCGTCGGCACAACAACGGCGGGGGAGGCCATTCTACCGCCCCCACCAGACACCGGTCAGGAACGCAGATCAGGGGATCTGGACATTGCCATCGCGGCAGTCGTCGATATCGCCCTGGTCCATCTTCGCGTACGGCTTGAACTCGGGCACCGCCGCAGCCAGTTGCTGCTGGGTTGCCATCAGCGCCGGCAACTGGTCGCACAGCTTGGCGGCACTGGCCTTGATCTTGTCCGCTTCGGCATTGATGCGTGCTTCGATCTGCTCGGAGTTGCCTGAGAAGATGCCCTTGATCGCCTCGCCCGCGGCCTTCGCACCCAGGTTGGCACCTTGCACGCCGATGTCGATGCCGGCTTCGGCAATGCCGATCATCTGTGTGCGATAGCGCAGGGTGATGGCGCGTTGGCTGTCATTGAGCGGGATGGATGCGCCGTTGATCAGCAGGTCGCCGGCTGGGGTGAGCTCGACCCTGGCACCATCGGAGCCGATGCTGATATTGCCTTCGGCCATTTCCTTGCGGGCCTTGTCGGTGGCTTCGCGGACCTTGGCGCCAACGGTGGTGTCGGTCGCCGGTGCATTGGCGGCCGGCTTTTCGCCGCAGGCGGCCAGCGGGAGTGCCAGCGCCAGGGCGAGCAGGGATGCGTTGAGGATCTTCATGGTGTGCGTTCCGTTGCGATTGGAAGGAATTAGCGTTTCTTGGGCAGATCGACGGCGCCGCTGATGCCGGAATGATTCACCGAGCCGCTGCCGAGCCGGTCCACCTTGAGGCTGGCGGCGCCGCGTACATCCAGGTCGCCAGAGCCCAGCGAACCCAGGCTCACCGCGCCACGGCTGTCACGGACGTCGACATCGCCGGAGCCAATGCTCTCAATGCGCACCGCACCCTGCACGCCCTGCAGTTCAAGGTCGCCCGAGCCCACGCTGCCAACCCGGGCATCGCCGCGCACGCCGTTGATCTTTGCATCGCCCGATCCGACCGACAGCAGGTACAGCGCGCCGATGTTGTGGAACTCGACGTCACCTGAGCCGACCGCGGCCGTGGCCAGGCCCCGGATGTCACGTGCACTGACATCGCCGGAACCCACGTCGGCACTCATGCTTTGCGCGCCGGCCAGCGAGGCATCGCCGGAGCCGACCTTCAGCTGGACCAGGATGTCGTCAGGCAGGCTGCCGGTCAGGTCCAGATAGGCATAGGTGTTGCCCAGGTTGATGTTCAGCCCTTGGCTCTTGCGCTCCAGCGTCACCACCAGCTTGTCGCCGACCTTGCGTTGGCTCAGCGACAACTGCTCCAGCAGCGCCTGGCTGGAGGCACAGGCGCGTCCGCCGAGGGCAGCTTTCGCGCCGGGGCTGGCCTGCAGGCGCAGGTCATGGCTGTTGACTTCGAACACCACGGTCTTGCTGCCGCCCAGGTCCAGGTTCAGCGATTGCGGTGCGGTAAAAGCGCAGGGCTGGCTGGCGAAGGCGGCGCCCGGGGCCGCCAGCAGTGCGGCCAGTACAAACGTCTTGTGCATGTACATTCTCCCGATAGAAAGTCAGATGTCGTCGCGACGGCGGCGCAGATAGATGGCGGCGACGATGAGAGCGATGCCAACAATCGCACCAATCCAGATATCCGGGTTGGAGACTACCTTGCCAAGGCTGTGGTGCTGCAGCAGCCATTGCACCAGATCGGCTGGCGTCTGCACGTCGTTGTCACCGAGGTTGGTGTCGGTCAGGCCGCGCGGCAGCCACGAAGACGGGAATACGCTCAGCAGTCCACGATAGGCAACGGTGTACCAGATCCAGCCCAGTGGCAGCTTCACGCCTGGCATGGCGCCGAGGATGCTGAGCATGGTGCAGGCCAGCAGCGGCAGCAGCACCGCCCACAGGAACGGCTTGCTACGCACCAGTGCCGAGCAGAACATCAGCCAGCCCACGGTTGGCAGTGCCCACAGCAGGCTGATCGGCAGGGTGCCCAGGACCAGCGCGAGGATCCGGAACGGGTGCGAGTGGGTGGCAATGGCCCAGGGACTGGTGGCGCCGGCGCCCGCAGCGCCCAGCATTGCCACCACCCACAGCACCAGGCCGACCGCCAGGCCAATGGCCATCGCGATCAACGGTGCCAATACCAGGGCCCAGGCCGCTTTGGACAGGACGGTCTGGGTGTCGGACACCGGCAGCGATTTCCAGAACAGCACGCTGCGGTCGCGGCGGTCGTCGTAAAGGCTGCCCAGCGCGTAGAAGAACACCACGAAGGCCAGGATCAGTGATGCCAGGAAGATGCCGGCCAACAGCAGGCCATCGCCGAAGGCTCCCATGACCTTGAGGTATTCGCTGGCATCGCCGGTGTGGTTGATGCCGTCGGAACTGCGGGCGGCGAACACACCGATCAGCGCGCCGATGCTGGCGAACAGGATGGCGATGCCGCCGGTGATGACCTGGGCCCAGACGAAACCGCCCCGGTTTTCCCAGTATTCACGCTTGAGCAGCCACTTGAACTTGCCGAGCGGGGTGATGTTGTGAACGGCGTTCATGCGTAGGTTCCCTTCATGGTGGCCACGAACAGGTCGGCCAGGCCGGGGGTGCGGATCTCGCCCAGGGCGGTCAGTTGGTTGCGATCGGCGCCGTCGAACAGCAGCACGGTCTTGCCGAATGGCAGGGAACGTTCTTCGATCGGCGCCAGGGCGCGCGCTGCCTGCAGCGTGTCAGCCGAGGCCAGCAGCTCGGTGTAACGCTCGGCCAGGGCTTCCATGTCCGAGGACAGCACGATCGAGCCATCACGGATGAACAGCACATCGGTCAGGATGTGCTCGATCTCTTCCACCTGGTGGGTGGTGATGATGATGGTCTTCTGTTCGTCGAAGTAATCCTCCAGCAGGCGCTGGTAGAACTCCTTGCGGTACATGATGTCCAGGCCGAGGGTGGGCTCGTCCAGCACCAGGATCCTGGCGTCGATGGCCATCACCAGGGCCAGGTGCAGCTGCACCACCATGCCCTTGGACATCTCGCGCACGCGCTGCTTGGGGTTGAGCTTGGTATTGGCCAGGAAACGCTCGCAGCGGGCGCGGTCAAAGCGCGGGTGCACGCCGGCGACGAAGTCGATGGCTTCCCTGACCCGCAGCCAGCGCGGCAGCACCGCGACGTCGGCAATGAAGCAGACATCATTCATCAACTCGTCGCGCTGGCTGCGCGGATCCATGCCCAGTACCCGCAGGTCGCCCTCGAACGAGGTCAGGCCGAGCAGGGCCTTGAGCGCGGTGGTCTTGCCGGCACCGTTGGGGCCGATCAGGCCGACGATGCGGCCCGGTTCGATGGTGAAACTTGTGTTGTCCAGCGCTGGCTTCTGCTTGTAGGCCTTGCGCAGGCCCTTGGCGGAAACGACGGCTTCGACGGCGGCGTTCATAGAGTGGTCCCCGGTGGCAGCAAATCTTTCATGGTCAGGCCCAGGCGCTGGATGCGCTCCAGCACGGCCGGCCATTCGTCATTGAGAAAACGGTCGCGCTCGTTGCCGCGCAGCTTCTGGGCGGCTTCTTCGGTCATGAACATGCCGAGGCCACGGCGCTTCTCGACCAGGTTCTCGTCGGCCAACTCCTGGTAGGCGCGTGAGACGGTGATCGGGTTCAATTGGTACTCGGCCGCCACCTGGCGCACCGATGGCAGGGCGTCGCCCGGCTTCAGGATTCCGTCCAGCATCATCGCGATGACGCGATCCTTCAGCTGGCGGTAAATGGGAGCGCCATCGCTCCACTGGATATCGCTCATGGGTCAGCTCCGCGAATTCAGCTGTGCGAAAGAAAAATAAGGCATCGAAAGACTGGTCCGCATACGCCGGGCCGGTCGTTTCGTTTTGGGGCTTTCGTCGGCATCCTGCCCATCACCACCCACCTGGGCTGCATAATCCCTGGCATCGGCCAGGCCGTTGCCGAGGGAACTGGAGCAGCCCAGCAACAGCAAGGTGCCTGTGACCATCAGTGCGTGGAGAGCGTGTCTGCCGTGCTTGGTGTTCATGGAGGCCCTGTGTAGGGTGGCTGGTGTTGTATGCAACTATAACACCGACACGCCGACATGCAACTGGTTCTGACCCAACTGATGGCCTATGCCATTCCAACCCTGCTCGTGGCGTCGAGGAGACTCCCATGAAAATTCGTAATTTATTGATTTCAATTGCCTTTATTGCGGGTTCCAGTGCTGCGTTGGAAGCGCTGGCGGGGCCGTTGCTGGATCGCAATTACCGTTCGTTGGCTGGAAAAGACGAGATCAACCTGAATCGCGCGTATGGCGGCAAGGTATTGCTGGTGGTCAACACCGCTTCCAAGTGCGGGTTTACCCCGCAGTACGAGGGGCTGGAGGCATTGCAGCAGGAACTGTCGCCACGTGGTTTTGCCGTATTGGGCTTTCCGTCCAACGATTTCAAAGGCCAGGAGCCAGGCAGTGAGGCGCAGATCCAGGAGTTCTGCACGCTTACTTACGGGGTGAAATTCCCGATGTTCCAGAAGGTCCATGTAATCGGACCGGAGACGACGCCGCTCTACCAGGACCTGACCCGCATCAGCGGCGTGGCGCCAGCATGGAACTTTCATAAATATCTGATATCCCGCGATGGTCAGGTGCTGGCACAGTTTCCGAGCCGGGTGAAGCCGGATGATCCCGAACTGCGGGCGGCGATCGACCGCGCGCTGGCCGCACCAGCACCACAGCGCTGATGCGCCTCGACATCTGCGGCGTGCATGCGACAATGTCGCCCCTCGCGCCGCCGGTGGCGTTTGTTCACTTCCAGGAATGCAGCGAATGAAGATGGGAAAGCGTGGCGCGGTTGCGTCGCTTCTGATTTTGGCGATGGCGGCCCCCGGGGTCGTTTTTTCGCAACAACCTGCCGCTGCGGCGGCGACCAAGGAGAAGTCTGTTTTGACCTCGGATCGTGAAAAGATTGGCTATGCCATCGGTATCGACGTGGCCAGCTCGTTTGAGCCGATTGCCTCGGAAGTGGATGTGGCTGCCCTGCGCCGTGGCGTGGAGAACGCGTTTGCTGGCGGCCAGCCGCTGCTGTCGCAGGAAGAAGCTCAGAAGACCGATCAGGCACTGCGTACCTTGATGATGGTGCGTTCGGGTCAGCAGGTTCCGGGCATGGCACCGGGCAGCCAGCCGCCGTCGGTGGACCGCGAAAAGGTCGGCCTGATGCTGGGCAGCTTCGCCGTGGGTCCGTCGCTGGCACGCATCCAGAAGGACATCGATCTGGATTCGGTGTTCCAGGCCGTCACCACCGTGTTCGCCAAGGGCACGCCGTTGATGACCCACGAGCAGGCACAGGGCGTGCTGCAGGCATTCAGCGCCACCAAGGAAGCTGAAATGAAGGCCGAGGCCGGCAAGGCAGCGCAGACCAACCGTGAAGAGGGCAATGCCTTCCTCGCCAAGAACAAGACCCAGCCGGGCGTGGTGACCACCGCTTCGGGCCTGCAGTACCAGGTGCTGCGCGCCGGCAGCGGCGAGCGCCCGATGGCCAGCAGCCGCGTGCGTGTGAACTACGAAGGCAAGCTGCTCAACGGCGAAGTGTTCGACAGCAGCTACCAGCGCGGCCAGCCGGTCGATTTCGGCTTGGACCAGGTCATCAAGGGCTGGACCGAAGGCGTGGCACTGATGCCGGTCGGCTCCAAGTACCGCTTCTGGATTCCGGGCGAACTGGCCTACGGCGAAGCCGGCACCCAGGGTGGCCCGATCGGCCCGAACGCGACGCTGAGCTTCGACGTCGAATTGCTGGGCATCATGCCGTAAGGCTGATCACGGAGCAGGCGCAACCATGCGTGTAGCTATTTTCGGCACCGGCTATGTGGGTCTCGTTACCGGGACCTGCTTGGCGGAAGTAGGACACGATGTGGTCTGCGTCGATATCGACCAGGCCAAGGTCGAAGGCTTGGGGCGCGGGATCATCCCGATCTACGAGCCTGGCCTTGAGCCGATGGTGAAAGCCAACCACGCTTCCGGGCGCTTGGCTTTCACCACCGACGCGGCGCAGGCCATCGATCATGGCGAAGTGGTTTTCATCGCGGTAGGTACACCGCCCGATGAAGACGGTAGCGCCGACCTGCAGTACGTGTTGGCGGTTGCCCGCACCATCGGCCGCCATCTGGCGCGGCCGACGGTGGTGGTCAACAAGTCGACGGTGCCGGTTGGCACCGCGTACAAGGTTCGTGCCGCCATCGCTGAAGAGCTGGCGGCACGTGGCCTGGAGATCGCTTTCGATGTGGTCTCCAATCCCGAATTCCTGAAGGAAGGCGATGCGGTCGCGGACTGCATGCGCCCGGATCGCATCGTCATCGGTGCCAGCAGCGCGCATGCGGTGACGGTACTGCGGCGCCTGTATGCGCCATTCAACCGCAACCGCGACCGCGTCGTGGAAATGGACGTGCGTTCGGCCGAGCTGACCAAGTACGCCGCCAATGCGATGCTGGCGACCAAGATCAGTTTCATGAATGAAATTGCCACTATCGCCGAGCGCGTAGGCGCCGACATCGAACAGGTACGGCAGGGCATAGGCTCTGATCCACGCATCGGCTGGCACTTCATCTATCCAGGCGCCGGCTATGGCGGCTCCTGTTTCCCGAAGGACGTTCAAGCCTTGGCGCGCACCGCCGCCCAGCACGGTCATCAACCACAGCTGCTCAACGCGGTGGAAGCCGTGAATGCGGCGCAGAAGGGCCATCTTTTCGAGCTGATCCAGCGCCACTATGACCGCGGCGAGGACGAGGGGGTGCGCGGCAAGACCTTCGCTGTCTGGGGGCTGGCCTTCAAACCCAATACCGACGATATGCGCGAGGCCCCGAGCCGCCGCGTGTTGGCGCAGTTGTGGGAAGCCGGCGCCAGGGTGCAGGTGTTCGATCCGGAAGCCATGGCCGAGGCGCGCCGCATCTTCGGCGAGCGGGACGACCTGGTGTTCTGTGATTCAGCCTTTGCAGCATTGCATGATGCCGATGCGCTGGTGGTGGTCACCGAGTGGAAGCAGTTCCGCAGCCCCGACTTCGCGCGTATGCGCGAAGCACTCGGTGATGCGGTGGTATTTGATGGCCGTAACCTCTACGACCCGGTTGAAATAGAAGCCGCCGGCCTGGCGTATTACGGTATTGGTCGAGGACGTTCCGTACATGCATGAATCAACTTCCGAACAGCGCGAGCAAGCGCTGGAAGCACGCCTGGTTGAGCTGGAGATGCGCGTCTCCTTCCAGGAGCACGCCCTGGCGGAGATGAGTGAAGCGTTGGCCGATGCCCGTATGCAGGGCACCCGTAACGCCGATCTGCTGCGCCACCTACTTGATGACCTGGGCAAGGTGCGCACGGCGTTGTACGCCGATGCTGCCGACGAACCACCGCCCCCGCACTACTGATATTTCCTATGAGTGACAATATTCGCGACCAGCTGCTCGGGCTGGGTTTCAAGCCAGCTCCCAAGCCGGAACGCAAGCCGGAAGCGCGCCGTGACGGCCGCTCGCAGGGCAAACCGGCGCAGGGCAGGCCGCAGGCGGGCAACAAGCCTGCGCATGCGGGCAAGCCGAGCCAGCACGGCAAGCCTGCCCATCCGGGCAAGCCCGGGCAGGGCAGGCCGCAGCAGGGGCCGCGCAAGCCGCGCTCGCAGGAAGATATCGACCTGGCCAAGGCTTACGCGATCCGTGCGCAGAAGGAAAAGGACGAACGCATCCAGGCCGAACAGGCCAAGCAGGAAGAGGCGCGTCGGCGACGCGAGGCCCGGGCCAAGCTGGATGAGCTGATCAAGGACAAGGGCCTGAACGACCCGAACGCCGACATCGCACGTCACTTCCCGTACGGCGGCAAGATCAAGCGTATCTACGTCAACGCCGAACAGCTCAAGGCGCTCAACGCCGGCGAGCTCGGCGTGCTGCAGCAGAACGGTCGCTATCTGCTGGTCACGGCCGAGCTGTTGGCGCAGGCCGAGGCGATTTTTGCCCAGGCCGTGGCACTGAAGGTCGACCAGAATGCTCCTGCAGATGCTGATCCCTACGCCGATCCGCAGTACCAGGTGCCGGACGATCTGGTCTGGTAGGGCCTGGGATCATCCAGCGGGAACGAAGAGACAGGCTTCTGGCCTGTCTTTTTGTTTTTGGGGCCTGATCAGGGTTTGTTGTCTGGAATCCGGCCGACACTGACGATGGCACGGATATGTGCGTGGGCTGCGTTGTTCAGCGCCATATGCAGGTAGATGTCGGTGGGGTTGTCGGGGTCGAACAGGGTATAGGCGTGTTCGTCCCAGCCGGATTCCCCGGTGACTGGCTGCCACTCCACCTTGTACCTCTCTTCGGCCATCTTGCCGAAATCAATGAAATCGGTGGCGATGGTCGCGGGGTCGCCGCTGATGGCCGTCATCGTGCAGATGCCTTGGTCGAAGAGAGCAAAGCCGTACAGCTTGTCCTCGTTCGTCAACAGCCAGGCCCGGCCTTTGCGGCCCTTGAGGAAGTTCTCCGCAGACCTGCCTTCCAGGCGCTGGGCGACGCTGTCCAGCCTGGCGGTCAATTCCGTGGGTTTGTCCAGGTACTGGAAGCAGGAGGCGACGAACCCGGGGATCGTCTGGTCTGCCTCGGCGTGGGCCATGACCGGTGCGGCAAGCAAGGCGGTGGCCAACGGGATGGATCGCAGGTAGTGCAGATTCATGACAACTCCCCCTGTGTCGTGAGTGCTGCGCCGTTATAGCAGGACCCTGCGAGGGCGGCTGTGTTCAGTTGCGCATGCTCCGTGCCTGCCGCGAAGGCGGCAGCCAGTACCAGGCGATCAGGGTGCCGAGCAGGGCGAAGCAGCCGCCCGCAATGAAGGCGACCTTGCCATCACCGAAGCGCCACAGCTGGCCGGCGATCAGCGCGCCAAGCACACCGCCGAGCCCGGAAGAGAAGCCGTAGAACAGGCCCTGGCCGTGGCCGTTGAGGTTGCCCGGGAAATAGCGGGCCAGCAACTGCATGGCCGAGGCGAAGAACGCGGCGAAGCCCAGGCAATGGGTGGTCTGCGCGACCAGCATCACCGGCAGGTTCTCCGGCCACAGCGCGGTGGCCCACCAGCGCAGCGCGGCGCTGGCCATGGAGATGATCAGCAGCCAGCTGGCATCCCAGCGGCGGAAGAAGCCGGCGATCAGGAAGAACACCGCCACCTCGAAGACCACGCCCACCGTCCACATCAGCCCCAGCAGCGAGGTGCTGTAGCCGTGCTGGTCCATGTACAGCGAGAAGAACGTGTAATACGGCCCGAACGAGAGCTGTTCCAGGAACGCGGCGATGAAGAACGCCAGCACCGGCTTCTGCCGCACGATGCTCCAGAAGCCGCCGTCGTGATGGCTGTGCGTACCGATGTTGCGTGCATAGCGGTTGAGGAAGGCCGAGCCGGTCATCAGCACGAACAGCGGCAACATCATCCAGGGCAAGCGGCTGGCGCCATGCTTTTCGATCAGCCAGCCGAACAGGGTAACCACGGCGATGAAGCCCAGTGAACCCCAGACCCGGATCATGCCGTAGCGATGGCTGTCCGCGCCCAGATGGGTGAGGGTGATGGACTCGAACTGCGGCATCACCGCGTTGTAGAAGAAGCAGAACGCGATCATCACCGCATACAGCGTCCACGGTGGGGCGGGCACCAGGAAGCCGGCGAAGCAGGCAATGGTGAGCACACAGCCGATCCGCAGCCAGCGGATCGGGTGGGGCGATACCGCCGCCAGCGAGGTCCAGGTGCTGGGGGCAACCACACGCGTGGCATACCACAGGCTCATCATCACGCTGATGGCGGTGATGCTCATCTCACGTGATTGCAGGTACAGGCTCCAGTACGGCGTGAAGGCACCCAGCGCGGCGTAATAGAAGAAGTAGAAGCTCGACAGCCGTGCGGTAGGCACGGCCTGCGATGGCAGGGCAACGGACGTCATGGAGATGCGCGGGACGCGCTGGGCAGACAAAGGGGGAAGCGGTGTGTGCCGCTGCCGCCTATTGTGCCTTTTGCCGGCACCCGATGGCAGTTCGCGGGCTGCAGGCCTGCGCATCGTTGATCCCGCACCGGCAGGCGCAACGCCTTCGGGGAGTCGGATTCGACAAGGGGCGTTGGCGTCGCGGCAATAGCAGCCCCGGGTGCGCTGCGCTTACCCGGGCTACGCTAGCTGCCACGCCGATGAACGGCCAGGGCGCATCCTTCAGGGCTTGGCCTGCGCGTTCCACTCGGCGACCTGCGCCTTGGTCCGGGCCAGCATCGCGTCCAGTGCGGCGCGATCATAGACCTTGCCGCGCATCACCACGGTATTGATCGCGCGGGTGGCGGTGATGTCCTGCAGCGGGTTGCGGTCCAGCAAAACCAGGTCGGCGGCCTTGCCTGCGGCAACCGCACCGTAGCGATCCAGCTTGCCGAACCAGGCCGGGCCGGCGCGGGTAGCCGATTGCAGTACCTGCAGCGGCGTCAGCCCTTCGCGCACATACAGTGCCAGCTCGTTGTGCAGACCGATGCCGGGGAAGTTGTAGGAGTTCAAAAAGCCCGCATCGGTGCCGGCCATGATGCGTACGCCGGCTTCCTGCAGCATCGGCAACACGGCGGCAACCTGCGCGTAATGGGCGTGACGGGCCTCGATCTGCGCGGGCGTGGCCTTGGCCGCGCGCTCCACGCGCCAGGCATAGGTATCACGCAGGCCTGGGCCGATATAGGCCAGGTAGGGATCGTTGTCGCGCGGCTCGACATCGAGGAAGTCGATGATGCGGCCGCCATCCAGCGTCGGGGTCACGGCGACGCCGAGTTCGGCAAAGCGGCGGTAGGCTGCCATCGCCGTGTCGCGGTCGAAGCCGGCATGCAGCCTGCGGTTGGCTTCGGCGCGGTCGATGCGGCCGGCGGCGAAATCGGCGGCGATCGCAGCCTCGTCCTTGACCCCGGCCTTGAAGGCGTAGTCCAGGTGCTCGATCGAGCTCATGCCGGCCTCGATGGCCTGGCCCACGGTCAGCGCCATCGGCACATGGCCCGAGCTGCGCAGGCCGCGTGCCTTGGCCTGGCTGACCGCGTACAGGAACAGCTCCGGCTTCAGGGTGCTGTCGGTGATCTTCACGAAGTCGACCTGGTCGCGTTGCTCGCGGTCCAGGGCGGCGTCCACGCCGGCCTTGTCACCGGCTTCAAGCGTGCCCTTCCAGACCGGTGCCAGGCCTTCGATCTTGGCGCCGGAGGTGAACAGCTGCGGCCCGAACAGCTGGCCGCTGGCAATCTGCCCGCGCCAGGACAGCACCTGTTCGGCGAGATCGCCGGAGGCATCGCGTACGGTGGTGATGCCATGGGCCACGTACAGCGGCAGCAGGGCCTTGTTCTCCTCGATCAGCGCAGGGCCGCCACCGAAGTGCACGTGCATGTCCCACAGCCCGGGAATCAGGTAGCGGCCGCGTCCGTCGATGGTGGTGCTGGCCTGCCATTGCGCGCCTGCAGCGGCGTCGTCGGTTACTGCAACGATGCTGCCGTCGCGGATCGCCACCGTCTGCGCGGGCACGGTGCGGCCATGCTCGACATCGATCACGGTGGCATGGCGGATCACGACATCGGCCTGGGAGGGCGCGGCGATGGCGGGGGAGATGCTGGCTGCCAGTGTCGTCAGCAGCAGGCCGAGGGTGTTCTTCATCAGGAGGTTCCAGTGGTAAGCGATTGCCGTGTGGGGCGATGACAGGGCGGGGTTCAGTGGGCGCCGGCCTTGCGCAGCAGGTCCTCGATCACGTGTTGGCCCCGCTGCCGGGCGTGCGCCAGCGGGGTGACGCCCTCTGCGTCGGCGAGGTTGACGTCGGCGCCGGCGGCGATCAGCAGGCGGGTGATGTCGACATAGCGCGAACTGCCATCACCGAGGATGACGGTCTCCAGCAAGGCGGTCCAACCGAGGTTGTTGATGTGGTCGACGTCCACACCGGCCTCGATCAGCAACTGCACCGTGGCGACGTGGCCGCGCTCGGCCGCCGGTATCAAGGCGGTGCCGCCGTAGCGGTTGGTGCTGCGCAGGTCGGCGCCGTGGGCCAGGGTCATGCGCAGGATCTCGTTCTGCCCGCTGGCACCGGCATGGAGATAGGGGCTGTCCTGCATCCGGTCCTTGGCGTTGACGTCGGCGCCTGCGTCGATCAGCGTCCGGGCGGTTTCGATCTGTTTCGCACGAACGGCGATCAGCAAGGGGGTGCGTCCAGCGGCATCGCGGTTGTCGATGTCGGCACCCCGGCCCAGCAGGACCTCGACGCGGCGGCTGTCGCCTTTCTCCGCTGCCTGCTGCAGCTGTTCCGCTGCAATCGCGCCACTGCTGGCGCTGCAGGAAGTGAGCAGGGTTGCGGCCAAGGCCGGGGCAGCCATCCAGTTGTTCACGATCATTGCCTGCCTTTGTTCCAGTTCATGTGCTGCGGCGTGGCTGCGGTGTTTGCCCGAGCCTGCAGGCGATGCTACAAGTGGATAGAGCTATCGTAAAATTAAATGTAATGGTCGATTCCATTCTAAAAACAAATAGGGCCTATTTCGATCTGGACCTGCTGCGGGCGCTGGTGATGGTGGCCGATTGCGGCAGTTTCACTGCCGCAGCAGCGCGCCTGCATTCCACCCAGTCCACCATCAGCCAGAAGCTGCGGCGGCTGGAAGAACTGGCCGGGCACCGCCTGCTGGACCGTGGGGTGCGCGATGTGCGGCCGACCGATATCGGTGAGACCGTGCTCGGCTATGCGCGGCGCATGCTGTCCTTGAACGAACAGCTGGGCGAAGTATTGTCCGGCAGCGGTGCCGCCACGGTGATCCGGCTGGGTGTGCCTGAGGACTTCGCCGCCGGCCGCACCACGCGGGTGCTGGCCGAGTTCAGCCGGCTGCATACGCGGGTCAAGTTGGAGGTCAGCAGCGGCCTGAGCCGGGCGTTGGCGGAAGGCTATGAACGCGGCGAGCTCGACCTGATCCTGGTCAAGCAGCGGCGGGGCAGTCGCGAGGCGGTGGCCTGCTGGCCCGAGCCGATGTGCTGGGTGGACAGTGCTTCGAGTCCTGCTTATGCGCTTGAGCCAGTGCCGCTGGTGGCTTTCCCGCCGCGAGGCATGTATCGGGAAGACATGATCGATGCGATCGAAGGCCTGGGCCGACGCTGGCGGATCAGCTTCACCAGCTCCAGCCTCGGCGGCATCCAGTCCGCGGTCTGTGATGGGCTGGGCATCAGCTTGCTGCCTGCGCGTGCGGTCAGCAGTGGCCATGTGGTACTGGGCGCCGACAGCGGCTTGCCGACGATTGACGGCATCGAGCTTGCGCTGCTGCACCGGCCCTCGGCCGATCCGGAGGCCAAGGCGTTGGCGGCCTTGCTGATTGAAATGCTGGCGCAGGACGGCGCACCGGGCTGAGTGCGTCGCCTCAAAACAGATCTTCGACCGGCGTATCCAGCAGTTCCTTGGCGCTGTGGGTGAAGCGGCGCAGGCTGGAAATGCCCAGATCGCGGATCAGTGAATGGGTGCCGTGCGGCAGGGCCGAGTCGTAGATGTCCTGCGGTGCGACGTTCTTGCCGTGCACGCCAGGCATCAGGTCGATGCCGGCAGCGGCATAGCAGTGCTGCACCATCGCCGAGCAGTACAGCGCGCCTTCCTTGGACAGCAGGTTGCTGCGCCGACGCAGGCGGGTGCTGTGCATGGCGAACAAGGTGCCGACCAGCTCGCTGAGCGAATAGCTGGACAGGCCGGACAGCAGGTCCAGCGCGGCTACCTGCACCTTGTGGGTTTGTGCCGCATCCAGGCCGAAATCGAGGATGGCCAGGTTGGGGAAGGCCTCATCGTCGAAGTAACGATCGGCGCGGTTCTCCTGCGCGCCGAGGCGGAGCTGGCGATTGCGCAGGTCCAGGTCCGATTCCAGTACCCACCAATGGCCGTCCAGGCGTTGCTCGCTGAACAGGAAGGCGTGCGACCACAGGCTGCGATGACCATCCTGGGTGAGCGGTGCCTGTGCCTTGCGGATGGCCTTGCCGACCCAGTCATCGGTACCGCACAGGCCGATGCGGCCGGGCGCGGCGTGCTTGCGGATCAGCTCGGCATTGCGGCTTTGCATGGGGCAGGGCGTCTGGAAGGATGGCTGCAGGATAGAGGCTGCCAGCGCGCCTGTGCGCGCCGGCAGCGGCGGATCATTCCGGATCGTAATCCAGGTTGGAGGCCAGCCAGCGCTCCACCTGTGCCCGCTCCACGCCCTTGCGCCTGGCGTAATCGGTGACCTGTTCGCGCGATACCCGGCCGACCACGAAGTACTGGCTCTGCGGGTGGCTGAAGTAATAACCGGATACCGCGGCGGTGGGCAGCATGGCGAAGCTTTCGGTCAGCGACATGCCAATGCCCTCGGCGTCGAGCAGTTGGAACAGGGTCTGCTTCTCGCTGTGTTCGGGGCAGGCCGGGTAGCCTGGGGCCGGGCGGATGCCGCTGTATTTCTCGGCGATCAAGGCCTCATTGTCGAGCTGCTCGTCCTTGGCATAGCCCCAGAATTCCGTGCGTACGCGCTGGTGCAGGCGCTCGGCCAGGGCTTCGGCCAAGCGGTCGGCCAGGGCCTTGAGCAGGATGGCGTTGTAGTCGTCGTGGTCGGCTTCGAAGCGGGCAACGTGTTCATCGATGCCGATGCCGGCGGTAACCGCGAAGGCGCCGATCCAGTCCTGCTTGCCGCTGTCTGCGGGCGCGATGAAGTCGGCCAGGCAGAAGTCCGGGCGCTCGGCCGGCTTGTCGACCTGCTGGCGCAGGAAGTGCAGGGTGCGTTGGTCAAGCGATGGAGCCAAGAGCTTGCCCTCATCCGCCCTTCGGGCACCTTCTCCCGCAGGCGGGAGAAGGGACGAAGCGATGCCTTCTCCGCGCGGGAGAAGGGTGAGCACGACATCATCTCCGTTGCTGTTTGCCGGCCAGATGCCAAACACCGCCCGCGCGGTCAGCCACTTCTCATCCACGATGCGCTTGAGCATGGCCTGCGCATCCTTGAACAGATCACTGGCCTGCGGGCCCACGATCTCATCGGTGAGGATGGCCGGGTACTTGCCTGCCAGTTCCCAGGCCTGGAAGAACGGCGTCCAGTCGATCACCGGCAGCAGGTCTTCCAGCGGATAGTTGTCAAAGACATGCACGCCCGGCTGGTTCGGCGTCGGCGGGGTGTACTGGTTCCAGTCGCAGGTGAAGCGCTGGCCGCGTGCGTGCTCCAGCGATACCAGGCGCTTGGCGTCGCCGCGGTTGCGGTGGCGCTGGCGGATATCGGCGTAGTCGGCGTCGTTGGCGGCGACGAAGCTGTCGCGCAACTCGCGCGAGATCAGCGACTGCGCAACACCTACCGCACGCGAGGCGTCCTTCACCCACACCGTGGGTGCGCTGTAGAACGGATCGATCTTCAGGGCGGTGTGTGCGCGCGAAGTGGTGGCACCGCCGATCATCAGCGGCATCTCGAAGCCCTGCCGCTGCATTTCCCTGGCGACGTGGCTCATTTCCTCCAGAGACGGCGTGATCAGGCCAGACAGGCCGATGATATCGGCGTTCTCGGCGCGGGCGGCGTCCAGGATCTTCTGCGCCGGCACCATCACGCCAAGGTCGACCACTTCGAAATTATTGCAGGCAAGTACCACGCCGACGATGTTCTTGCCGATGTCATGCACGTCACCCTTGACCGTGGCCATGATGATCTTGCCGTTGGACTTGCCGACATCGCCGGTGCGTGCCTTCTCTTCCTCGATGAAGGGCAGCAGGTAGGCCACGGCCTTCTTCATCACGCGCGCGGATTTCACCACCTGCGGCAGGAACATCTTGCCCGCGCCAAACAGGTCGCCGACCACGTTCATGCCGTCCATCAGCGCGCCTTCGATCACGTCCAGCGGACGCGCCGCGTGCTGCCGGGCTTCCTCGGTGTCTTCCTCTACCCAGGCATCCAGGCCCTGCACCAGTGCATGGGCCAGACGGTCGCGCACCGGGCGTTCGCGCCAAGCCAGGTCCTCGACCTTCTTCTCGCCCTTCTTGCCCTTGTAGCGTTCGGCGATCTCCAGCAGGCGCTCGGTGCCATCGGCGCGACGGTTGAGGATCACGTCCTCTACGCGCTCGCGCAGTTCCGGGTCGAGCTGGTCGTAGATCGGCATCGCACCAGCGTTGACGATGCCCATGTCCATGCCGGCCTTGATGGCGTGGTACAGGAACACCGAATGGATGGCCTGGCGCACGGTCTCGTTGCCACGGAACGAGAACGACACGTTCGACACGCCGCCGGACACATGGCAGTGCGGCAGCGTGCGCTTGATGATGCGGGTGGCCTCGATGAAGTCCACCGCGTAGTTGTCGTGTTCCTCGATGCCGGTGGCCACGGCAAAGATATTGGGATCGAAGATGATGTCTTCCGGCGGGAAACCCACGTCTTCGGTGAGGATGCGGTAGGCGCGGGTGCAGATTTCCACCTTGCGTTCGCAGGTATCGGCCTGGCCCACTTCGTCGAAGGCCATCACCACCGCAGCGGCGCCGTAGCGGCGCACCAGCCGGGCGTGTTCGATGAAGGCCGCTTCGCCTTCCTTCAGCGAGATCGAGTTGACCACGCTCTTGCCCTGCAGGCACTTCAGGCCGGCTTCGATCACGCTCCACTTGGACGAGTCGACCATCACCGGGATGCGCGCGATGTCGGGCTCGGACATGATCAGGTTGAGGAAGCGGGTCATCGCTTTCTCCGAATCGATCAGGCCTTCATCCATGTTGACGTCGAGGATCTGCGCGCCACTGGCCACCTGCTGGCGGGCAACGTCCACGGCTTCTTCGTAGCGCTCTTCCTTGATCAGCTTGCGGAACTGTGCGCTACCGGTGACGTTGGTGCGCTCGCCGACGTTGATGAACAACAGGTCAGGAGTGATGACCAGCGGTTCCAGGCCGGACAGGCGGGTGTAGTGGGTTGCGGTGTCGTTGCTCATTACCAGACCTTGAAAACCTGTCCATTGGCGATGCCATCGATGCTGCGCTGGTAGGCCAGTGCGGCGCGGGCGGCGGAAACCGGTTCAAAGCCGGGGAAGAAGTCGCCGTAGGCATCCAGCGCTTCGCTCAGCACGCTGGGGCTTACCGCGTTGATGCGCAGGCCGCGCGGCAATTCGAGGGCGGCGGCGCGGACGAAACCTTCGATGGCGGCATTGACGCTGGTGGCGTTGGCGCCCTGGGCGATCGGTTGTTCGGTGAGGATGCCGGTGGTCAAGGTGATGCTGCCGCCGTCACGCAGATGGTGCTGGCCGAGCAAGGCCAGACGCACCTGGCCCAGCAGCTTGTCATGCAACCCTTGTGCGAACTGTGCCGTGCTCATTTCCGCCAGTGGCCCGAAGTGGACGCTGCCGGTAGTGGCGACGATGGCATCGATTGCGCCGACTGCCTGCAGCAGCGCAATCACGCTGTCATCGCTGCCCAGATCGACGCTGTGCAGCGGGTCCGAGCGCGAGGCGGTGATGACCTGATGCTGTTGCCGCAGATGCTGTGCAACCGCCGAGCCCAGGGTGCCACTGGCACCGACCAGCAGGATCTTCTTCATCGCTGCATCCTCATGCGGCCTTGTCTGCAGCCAATGGCAACGCACGTGGCGGCAAGCCCGCAACGGCTTCGGCAATGGCACGGATGTGTTCGGGCGAAGTGCCGCAGCAACCGCCCACCAGGTTCAACAGCCCGGATTGGGCGAACTCCTTCAGCGTGGCTGCCATTTCCTCGGGCGTCTCGTCGTACTCGCCGAAGGCGTTGGGCAGGCCGGCATTGGGGTGGGCGCTGACGTAGCCGGTGGAGACCTGTGACAGGGTTTCCACATGCGGCCGCATGTCGGTGGCGCCCAGCGCGCAGTTGAAGCCGATCGACAGCGGCTGGCTGTGCGAGACCGAGGCATAGAAGGCTTCGGCGGTCTGCCCGGACAGGGTGCGGCCGGAGGCATCGGTGATGGTGCCGGAGATCATGATCGGCAGGCGCCCGCCGCGCGCATCGAAGACTTCCTCGATCGCGAACAGCGCGGCCTTGGCATTGAGCGTGTCGAAGATGGTTTCCACCATCAAGGTATCGGCACCGCCATCGATCAGGCCTTCAATGGCCTCGCGGTAGGTCGCGCGCAGCGCGTCGAAGCTGGTGTTGCGGAAGCCGGGATCGTTCACGTCCGGGCTGATCGATGCGGTGCGGCTGGTCGGGCCCAGCACGCCGATCACGAAGCGCGGCTTGTCCGGCGTGGTCGCCTCCACCGCCTCACAGCACTGGCGCGCGACCTGGGCGCCGGCCTTGTTCAACTCGTAGACCAGGTGTTCCAGGTGATAGTCGGCCTGGCTGACCGAGGTGGCGTTGAAGGTATTGGTTTCGACCAGGTCGGCACCGGCCTGCAGGTAGGCGGTGTGGATGCCGGCGATGACGTCGGGCCGGGTCAGCAGCAACAGATCGTTATTGCCCTTGAGGTCGTGCCCACAGGACGGCCCATGCACGTGCTGGCTGTCGAACCCGTCGACGAAGCGTTCGCCCCGATAGTCGCCTTCTTCCAGGCGATGGCGCTGGATCATGGTGCCCATCGCGCCATCGATGATGAGGATGCGCTGGGCCAGGGCGTCATGCAGCTTGCCGACGCGATCGGGGTGTAGCCAGGGGAGGGCTTGCATAGGGCGGGCCGAAGAGGTGGATCAGGGTTGGTGGGCGATCAGGGAGATCACTTCGAAGTGCGGCGGGCGCTTTTCGCGGGTGACGGTCTCCAGGCTGGAGACTTCCAGGCCGGCCTTCTCGACGAACTTGCGCAGCTCCTTGCCGGTGAAGCCCAGGTTGACGTGGCCATAGGCCTCGACCGCGACCTTGTGCTCATGGCGGGCCAGGCTGCACAGCATCAGCCGGCCCTGCGGGCGCAGCACGCGTGCGCACTCGGCCACGGCTTTGGCCGGCTGGCTGGAGTAGGTGAGGGCGTGCATCAGCACTACCAGGTCGAAACTGGCATCGGCGAACGGCAGCTTGTGCATGTCGCCTTCCAGCACTTCCACATTGGGCAGCTTGCGCAGGCGCTCGCTGGCGGCGGCCACCACGCGAGCGCTGGTGTCGATGCAGACATAGCGCTGTGCATGCGGGGCCAGCAGCTCGGCCAGCACGCCGTCGCCGGAGGCGATGTCCAGCACGTCGCCGGTTTCCAGCAGCGGCAGGGCGCTGCGCGCCATCGCTTCCCAGGTGCGGCCCGGCGAGTAATGGCGCTCCATGTCACCGGCGACGCTGTCGGCCCAGTTCTGGTCGGCGGCGCGCATGGCCAGCACTGCCGGCACGCGCTCGGCGTCCTGGCGCAGCAGCGGATCGTCGCTGCCGCTGCTCAGGGCATGCCACAATGCACGTTGCGCAGCGTCCAATGCCGCCTCGTCGAAACGGTAATACGCCGAGACGCCGGCGCGGCGATCGCGAACCAGGCCGGCTTCCTTGAGCCTTGCCAGGTGGGTGGAGACACGCGGCTGTGCCAGCGTGGTGATGGCCGACAGCTCGGCCACGGTCAGTTCTTCCTGTTCCAGCAGGGTCAGCAAGCGCACACGCGTTGCATCGGCGAACACTTTCAGACGGGTTGACCAGTCTTCCAGATCCATAAATATCTACCTATCGCGATATAGAGATATTTTCGCTTTGTTGCCGGTTTCGGTCAAGGCGATGCATAGGCTGAATGCGGTTGCGATGGTTACAATCGCAACTTGATCATGCCCTGGGAGGGGTGTTGTGGATTTCAGTTATTCCGACGAGCAGCTGATGCTGCAGGACGTCGCCCGTCGTATCGCCAAAGAAAAGATTGCCCCCAGCGCCGAGCATTTCGATGCCACCGGCGAGTACCCCTTGGAGAACATCCGGCTGCTGGGCGAAAACGGCCTGATGGGCATCGAAGTGCCGGTGGAGTACGGCGGCTCGGGAATGGACCCGGTCTCCAGCGTGCTGGCCATCATCGAGGTATCGGCGGCCGACGCGGCGCACGCCACCATCATGTCGGTCAACAACTCGCTGTTCTGCAATGCGGTGCTCGGTTACGGCACCGAAGCGCAGAAGCAGACCTATGTGCGCGCGATTGCCGAAGGCCGCGAGATCGGTGCGTTCGCGTTGACCGAGTCGCAGTCCGGTTCCGATGCCACTGCCATGCGCTGCCGCGCGGTCAAGCAGGCCGATGGTTCGTTCGTGATCAACGGCCAGAAAAGCTGGATCACCTCTGGCCCGGTGGCGCGCTACATCGTGCTGTTCGCGATGACCGAGCCGGAAAAGGGCTCGCGCGGCATCACCGCTTTCATGATCGACACGCAGAAGCCGGGCTTCGGCCGCGGCAAGACCGAGCCCAAGCTGGGCGTGCGCGCGTCGGCTACCTGCGAGATCGAGTTCCAGGACTATGTGGCGGCGGCTGAGGACGTGATCGGCAACGAGGGCGAGGGCTTCAAGATCGCGATGAGCCTGCTGGATTCGGGCCGCATCGGCATCGCCTCGCAGGCGGTGGGTATTGCCCGGGCGGCCTATGAGGCCTCGCTGGAATACGTGCGGGAGCGCAAGTCGTTTGGTGCGCCGATCGGCAGCTTCCAGATGATCCAGGCCAAGATCGCTGACATGAAGTGCAAGCTGGACGCCGCCCTGTTGTTGACCCTGCGTGCGGCCTGGATCAAGGCCCAGGGCAAGCGGTTCTCCACTGAGGCTGCGGTGGCCAAGCTGACCGCATCGGAAGCGGCGATGTGGATCGCCCACCAGGCGGTGCAGATCCACGGCGGCATGGGCTATTCCAAGGAGATGCCGCTGGAGCGCTATTTCCGCGATGCCAAGATCACCGAGATCTATGAAGGCACCTCGGAGATCCAGCGTCTGGTGATTGCACGCAACGAGACAGGCGTGCGCTAAGCGCACTGTAATGCCGGGCAAGGCCCTGATGTAGTGCCGAGCCATGCTCGGCAGATTTCCTCATGTAGTGGGGGGGGCCGTAGAGCAAGATGGGAAAACGCAGTAAAAACGTGTGAGCCACAGTGTGGAGCGACAACTCACCAGAAAAAAAAAAAACACAAAACAACTGGG